>CAZXTH010000132.1:0-601 GCA_964643585.1 uncultured Pseudoalteromonadaceae bacterium | reverse complement strand
TCTGGAATACCGCGGCTATGATTCTGCCGGGGTCGCGGTTGTTAATCCGCAGGGTGGGCTGGAACGTGTACGCCGGCTTGGTAAGGTTAAAGAGCTGGCAGATGCAGTGGAAGCACAGGATATTTCCGGTGGCACTGGTATTGCCCATACCCGCTGGGCTACGCATGGAGAGCCAAGTGAGCGTAATGCACACCCTCATCTGTCAGAAAAAATTTGTGTAGTACATAACGGTATTATTGAAAACCATGCTCCGCTACGTGAAATGCTAAAAGCCAAGGGTTATCAGTTTACTTCAGATACGGATACTGAAGTTATTGCACATCTGGTGGAAGATGAACTGAAAAAAACCGGTAACTTGCTGGCTGCGGTACAACAGGCAGTAAAACAACTACATGGTGCTTATGGCACGGTGATTATGAATATTGCTGATCCGGAGCGCCTAGTGGTTGCCCGTTCTGGCAGCCCGCTGGTAATCGGGCTGGGGATTGGTGAAAACTTTATTGCATCTGATCAACTGGCATTATTGCCGGTTACCCGCCGTTTTATCTTCCTGGAAGAAGGCGATGTGGCCGAAATTACCCGCCGTAGTATCAGTGTTTAT
>CAZXTH010000131.1:0-8548 GCA_964643585.1 uncultured Pseudoalteromonadaceae bacterium | reverse complement strand
TCTTGGTGCGTTAGCAGTGGCTTTACCTGCCTGGGTATTACTCGGCTCTGCAGCGTATCCGGTTAATATCACGCAATGGGGAGTGCTGCTGTGGCTGGGGCTGGTTGCATCAGGTGGCGGATTCTTCTGGTGGAACAAAGGGGCTACGCAAGTTAGCAGCGGAGTTTTGGCAGTAATGAATAATGCTCTGATTCCTGCAGGTCTGGTGGTGAATATTCTGATTTGGAATCGTGATGCAGAGTTATCAAAATTGATGGCAGGCTCATTATTGCTGTTGGCTTCATGGTGGTTGTGCCATAAAACGGGTTTTAAAGATTGAGGAAGAAGCGTGTCACGTCAGATTAGTTATAAGTATAAACAACAGCAGAAGCTGATTAATTTCAGTTATGATCGTTTTCACGATATTTATGAAGCTGTTGCTGCAGCAGAAGGAATTGACCTGACCCGTTTTCTGGCAATGGAACAGCAGATAGCGATGACGGTAAAAAATAAGGCTAAGGCAGCAGTAAAGAATTTCCGGCAGCAGGAATTCACCCGAATGGGGTTCAGTGATATTACGTTGCTTAAAGAAGAAAAGCTGTAAAACAGAAAATAAAAAAGGACACCGTGGTGTCCTTTTTTTATCAGGGGTAACGATTACAGAACTGTAACGTTAGCAGCCTGTGGGCCTTTTTGGCCTTGTTCGATTTCGAACGCTACGCGCTGGCCTTCAGCCAGAGTTTTGTAGCCTTCTGACTGGATAGCACGGTAGTGAACGAATGCGTCTGCACCGCCGTTATCTTGAGTAATAAAACCGAAACCTTTCTCAGCGTTGAACCATTTTACTACGCCAGTAACTTTAGCCATGATGACTCCTAAAAATTGTATTTGATTAAATAACGCAAAATTGCGCTGTTAGCCTGATTGTTACCTTACTTATGTGGCCAAACGTGCGTGAATCTTCAGGACATGACTTACAAATGAAGCTGTGTAGCGAAGTGTTCAGAAACAAGTTTATACATAGGTCTGCTCTACAGGCCGGAATCCATCATATCAGGTCCTGACAGAATGTATAGTACTATTGAGAAATAAGTTAAAAGAATTACAAACTTGGAAGCAATAGCACAGCGGATCCCTGATCCGCTGTGCTATTTAAAGTGATTAATGGCTGCTCAATACTGCTTCAGGGGCAACATATTCAAAGCCAAGTGCTTCAGCTACGCTCTGATTAGTAACTTTACCATCAATAACGTTCAGACCATTTAACAGGTGTTTGTCATCCAGCAAAGCCTGTTTGTATCCTTTATTTGCCAGACGAATAATAAATGGCAGAGTAGCATTATTCAGGGCAAATGTTGACGTCCGCGGCACTGCGCCAGGCATGTTAGCCACGCAATAATGAACTACATCATCAACAATATAAGTTGGTTCTGCATGAGTGGTTGGTTTAGAGGTTTCCACACAGCCACCCTGGTCAATGGCTACGTCAACAATTGCTGAGCCGGGCTTCATATGCTTGATGTGATTAGCAGTGACCAGCTTAGGTGCTGCAGCGCCTGGAACCAGTACACCACCGATAACCAGGTCTGCCGCCAGAACTTCACGCTCAAGTGCATCAGCAGTTGAGTATAATGTTTTAATTGTGCCACCAAACTGCGCATCCAGACGGCGCAGTACATCAATACTACGGTCCAGCACTGTTACATCCGCACCCATACCTACAGCCATCTGTGCAGCATTGCTTCCTACCATACCGCCACCAATAACAACAACTTTGGCCGGCGCTACACCAGGAACACCACCTAACAACATGCCACGGCCGGATAACGATTTTTCCAGAGCCCGTGCACCTGCCTGAATAGACATACGGCCAGCAACTTCCGACATAGGGGCAAGCAGAGGCAGGCCACCACGAGAGTCTGTTACGGTTTCATATGCAATACATACAGCTTTGGATTTGATTAAATCCTGAGTTTGCGGCAAATCCGGTGCTAAATGCAGATAAGTAAACAGAATCTGACCTTCGCGCAACATAGCGCGTTCTACAGCCAGTGGCTCTTTTACTTTTACAATCATTTCTGCTTTAGCAAAAACTTCTGCTGCTGTGCTCATTACTGTGGCGCCGGCTGCGGTATAGTCATCATCAGTAAAACCGATGCCAGAACCTGCATTGTGTTCAACAAATACTGCATGACCGTGTCCTACCAGTTCTTTGACGCTGGCTGGAGTCATACCTACGCGGTATTCATGGTTTTTAATTTCTTTAGGTACACCAATAATCATAATTGCTTGCCTTTTTTGACCCGGTTGAAATTTTCGCGCAGTATACTTGTAATTAAATGAAATTAATGCTTGTTTTTTTTGTGAAGTGTAGTGCAAAATTCTGAAAATTCCATTTTAGACAGATGGTTCATGCTGAAGTGTACTCTTTAAGTAAAAGTATCAGAAAGTTAGATCGTATTGACCGCAAAATTCTTGTTGAGCTGCAGCATGATGGCCGGCTGGCAAATGTTGAATTGGCAAGAAGGGTAGGGCTTAGCCCGACGCCTTGCCTGGAGCGGGTTCGCAAACTGGAAACCGAAGGCTATATAAAAGGTTATGCTGCTATAGTGGATCCCCAGAAAGTGGGTGCAGCATTACTTGTGTTTGTAGAAATCACATTGAGCAATACTTCACCGGAAGGATTTGATGACTTCAGTAAGGCCGTTAATAAACTTGATGAAATTCAGGAGTGCCATCTGGTTACCGGTAGCTTTGATTTTCTGTTAAAAACCAGAGTAAGTAACATGGCGGCTTATCGTGAACTTTTGGGAGAAACCTTGCTCAGACTTCCCGGAGTCAGGGAAAGCCGGACTTATGTCGTTATGGAGGAAGTAAAACAGACTTCCTTTGTCGCAACTTAGTACTAACCGGCTGATGCACTTTTGTTGTCACTCTGGTATGGTATAGCGTTAACATATATCCCTGTATCAGGCTCCTTGTTTCCGGATTTTTGGTGAGGCCATTCATTTGCAGAGCAAAGTGTTATTTTCATTAAATGGTGTACAACGGCTACTCGAAGTCGGCTTAATTCTTTTTTGCGGGCTGGCGCTGTTTTTGCTGCTGGCGTTGCTGTCTTTTGACCCTGCAGACCCCAGTTGGTCACAAACCGGTTATCAAAATGGTGTAAATAACTATGCTGGCCCTATCGGGGCATGGATGGCAGATCTGCTGTTGTTTACCTTTGGCTGGATCGCATGGCTGGTTCCTTTTTTACTGGCGTTTGGTGGCTATCTGCTGTTTAAACGTTTTCATGATCTGATGAACCTTGACTACTTAATTATGGGGTTGCGTCTTATCGGTATTCTGCTGACGCTGGCCTGCGCAACAGCTATCAGTAGCATGAACTTCAACGATATTTATTATTTTTCTTCAGGCGGGGTATTGGGGGATGTACTAAGTAATCTGTTACTGCCTCAGTTTAATTTTATTGGTACTACCTTGTTGCTGTTGTGTGGCTTTGCTACAGGACTGACTCTGATGACCGGCATATCCTGGCTAACGGTTGCTGATGTGCTGGGTGCATGGAGCTTTATTGCTGTCCGGTGGTGTGCAACGTTGCCTGAGCGTTTCCGTCAGGAGTTTTCTGCCAGCCCGAAAGATGACGAACCGGAAGAATTAGCTTATGAGCTGGTTGCTGAGCCAGAGCCTGGAGCATTGCCTGAACCCCGTAAGGCCAGCTTGTTCAGTCGTCGCAATAAATCAGAAGACGTGTTGCCGGTAAAACCGCTTAACCCTAAAACAGAAGCCAAAGCGTTTTATAGCGTTGATGATCTGGCAGATGAACAACTTTCGTTCAGTGCTGTCGATGAACCTTTTGTACCAGAGCATATTGCCAGTACGCTTGAGCAATTGACACCTAAAGAAGAACTGGATCCATTGATGCAGTTTCCGGAAGACTTAGCGGAAGATGATAGCGAAGAAGTTCAGCACCCAATGGATGAATTACCTTCGCTGGCACTGCTGGACCGCCCTGATAAAGCCACCAACCCGATTGACCCGGAAGATCTGGAACGTGTTTCCCGGTTGGTCGAAATTAAACTGCTGGATTTTAATGTTGAAGCCAAAGTTGTTGGTGTACATCCCGGCCCGGTTGTTACCCGTTTTGAGTTGGATCTGGCACCTGGTGTTAAAGTCAGCAAAATTACTGGCCTGGCAAAAGACTTGGCCCGCTCATTATCAGCAATCAGCGTGCGGGTTGTAGAGGTTATTCCGGGTAAATCTTATATCGGTCTGGAATTGCCGAACCAGCACCGTGAAATTGTCCGGTTGTCAGAGGTTATTGGTGATGATGTGTTTACGTCATCAAAATCAGCATTAACGATGGTACTGGGTAAGGATATCGCTGGAAATTCAGTTGTTGCTGATTTGGCGAAAATGCCGCATTTGCTGGTTGCGGGTACTACCGGCTCCGGTAAGTCCGTGGGAGTTAATGTGATGATTTGTAGCTTGCTTTACAAATCAACACCGGATGATGTGCGTTTCCTGATGATCGATCCGAAAATGCTGGAACTGTCTATCTATGAAGGTATTCCGCATCTGTTAACTGAAGTAGTTACCGATATGAAAGACGCAGCCAATGGTCTTCGCTGGTGTGTCGGTGAAATGGAGCGGCGTTATAAACTGATGTCTGCATTAGGCGTTCGAAACCTGAAAGGCTATAACGCCAAGGTTAAAGAAGCGATTGCAGAAGGTTCTCCATTAAAAGATCCATTATGGAAGCCCTCTGATGATATGCGTACAGAGCCGCCGTTACTGGATAAACTACCCTCAATCGTTGTCGTTATTGACGAATTTGCTGACATGATGATGATTGTTGGTAAGAAAGTAGAAGAGTTGATCGCCCGTATTGCACAAAAAGCCCGTGCTGCAGGTATTCACCTGGTTCTGGCAACTCAGCGCCCGTCGGTTGATGTTATTACAGGCTTGATCAAAGCTAATATACCAACCCGGATTGCATTCCAGGTTTCATCAAAAATTGACTCCCGTACTATTCTGGACCAGCAAGGGGCTGAAAGCTTATTAGGGCAGGGTGATATGCTTTATCTGCCGCCGGGCTCAGGTGTCCCAACACGTGTACATGGTGCTTTTGTAGACGATCATGAAGTTCACGCCGTTGTTGCTGACTGGAAGAAGCGCGGTCGCCCGAACTATATACCGGATATTCTCAGTGGTGAAACCACAGAGGAGAATTTGTTACCTGGTGAAACTATGGAAGGTGATGAAGGCGAAGCAGATCCACTGTACGATCAGGCGGTAGCATTTGTGACTGAAACCCGCCGGGTCTCAGTTTCCAGTGTGCAACGTCGCTTCAGGATTGGTTATAACCGTGCTGCAAGGTTGGTTGAACAAATGGAACATAGTGGTATTGTCAGTGGCCCTGGCCATAACGGCAATCGTGAAGTTATTGCTCCGCCTCCGCCAAAAGGATTTTAAATGCGTAGTTATATTTTCGTTTTTTTATGTCTGGCACATTGGCCTTTGATTGCGGCTGAATCTGCAGCTAACGTGTTGCAGCATAAGCTTGCAGCTATCAATAGTTTTAAAGCAGCATTTACCCAGCAGGTTATCGATGGACAACAACAGCTATTACAGCAAGGGCAAGGGCAGCTTTATCTGAAACAGCCGGCATTGTTTCGTTTTGAAACAACAGAGCCTGAACCGAATCTGTTTATAGGTGATGGTAAGACGCTATGGTATTACAATGAGCTTTTGGAACAATTGACCATTTATGATGCTGAACGTGAAGTAAACCGTACCCCTTTTGTGTTACTGACCTCTCGTGATCCAGCATTATGGACACAGTACGAAGTGACGCAGCAACAAGCGGAGTTTGTAATTCGCTCACTGGATAAAAATGCCACAGTGCAACAATTAATACTGGCTTTTGATGGTAATGCGCTCTCTCAAATGCGGGTTCTTGACAGTAACCAGCAGCAAAGCACCTTTGATTTTATTTCTGTACAACTGAATATTCCGGTAGATGACGGGTTATTTCGCTTTGAAGCTGGCCCGGATACAGAAATTGATGATCAGCGTCATATCCAATAATCGTGAATAGCCTGCAACTGAATTTCTCTGATGATATTCGTCCGCTAGCGGCCAGAATGCGGCCGCGCAAACTGGATGAATATGCTGGTCAGCAACATCTTGTCGGTGCTGGTACACCACTGAAAAAAGCGATTGAAGCTGGCCGCGTATTTTCGCTTATCCTATGGGGACCACCCGGAACGGGTAAAACAACTCTGGCTGAGATTATTGCTGCTCATGCTAATGCTGTGATGACCAAACTTTCTGCAGTAACCAGCGGGGTAAAGGATATCCGCGAGGCGATTGCTGATGCCCAACAGCGACAGCAGCATTTCCAGCAGCGCACGTTATTGTTTGTCGATGAAGTTCACCGCTTTAATAAATCGCAGCAGGATGCATTTTTACCTTATATTGAAGATGGCACCATTATTTTTATTGGTGCGACAACGGAAAACCCTTCTTTTGCATTGAATAATGCGATTTTGTCGCGTGCCAGAGTTTGTGTACTGAAATCTCTCACTGATGAAGATTTACGACAGGTACTGCAGCAAGCTTTGACGGATCCTGAACGTGGGCTTGGCGGGCAGCAGGTTACATTGCCCGAAGAGGCAGAGCGGCTTTTACTGCAACTGGCAGATGGGGATGCCCGTAAACTGCTGAATCTGCTGGAACAGGCCGTTGAGCTGGCAGAGGAAAGTGCAGAGGGTAAACTCATCAGTTATGATGCCCTGAAACGCATTATGCCTCGCCAGTTACCAGGGTTTGATAATCAGGGCGATTTATTTTATGACCTGATTTCTGCATTTCATAAATCTGTACGGGGCTCTAATCCTGATGCTGCATTGTACTGGTACTGTCGTATTCTGGAAGGCGGAGGTGATCCGTTGTATGTTGCCCGACGTTTACTGGCTATTGCCAGCGAAGATATTGGTAATGCAGATCCCAGAGCTTTGAATCTGGCTTTAAATGCCTGGGATACTTATCAGCGTGTTGGGCCTGCTGAGGGAGAGCGCGCTATTGCGCAGGCGGCTGTTTATCTGGCATTAGCCCCCAAAAGCAATGCTGTGTATCAGGCTTTCAACCAGCTCCGTCAATTGGTGGCTGATTCTCCTGCTTATGATGTGCCTCTGCATTTACGCAATGCGCCGACCAAACTAATGAAACAGTTAGGGTACGGTGAAGGGTACCGTTATGCTCATAATGAACCCGGAGCTTATGCTGCTGGCGAGCGTTATTTGCCTGAAGAGCTTGCAGGGAAGCAGTTTTACCAGCCTTCAGACCGTGGAATGGAAAAACAGCTGGCAGAAAAACTGCGCTATCTGCAACAACTGGATACACAAAGTACAAATAAACGGGATTAAGTGATGCTGGAGTATCTTGCTATTGCTGTCGGTGGTGCAGTCGGAGCTTGCCTGCGTCATGCTGTCACTGAGCTTGTGGCAAATCTTTTGGGGAAAGCATTTCCTTTTGGCACATTGCTGATTAATATTCTGGGTTCGCTTGTGCTTGGATTGCTGTATGCTGTGTGCAGCAGTGGGGCGTTGGCAGTATTTCCCTGGCGGGCACTGATTGGAGTTGGTTTGCTTGGTGCTTTCACTACCTTTTCTACTTTTTCACTGGATACAGTATTACTACTGCAGCAGGGGGAATGGTTCAAGGCTGTGGCCAATGTCGTGCTGAATGTGCTGTTATGTTTAACTTTTGCCTGGTTAGGACTGAAACTGGGCTCAATGAAGTAAGAAAGGCTATGTTAGATCCGAAATTTTTACGCTCAGAACTTACACAAACTGCCGGGCGGCTACAAAGCCGAGGCTTTTCTCTGGATACAGCAAGGCTGGCTGAACTGGAAGAGCGTCGACGCTCGCTGCAGGTGTCCACACAGGAATTACAGAATCTGCGCAATACTAAGTCCAAGAGTATTGGTCAGGCTAAAGCCCGTGGTGAAGATATTGCTCCGTTACTGGCTGAAGTTGAAGGGCTGGGTGGTCAGCTAGAACAGGCAAAACAGCAACTGGATGCACTGCTGGGAGAGCTTGAAGGCATTGCTTTAACTATTCCTAACTTACCGGACAGCTCGGTACCTGTTGGTAAGGATGAGCAGGAAAACAAAGAAATCCGTAAGGTAGGAACGCCACGTACTTTTGATTTTGAAGCCAGAGATCACGTTGCCGTTGGTGAAGCGCTTGAAGGCGGGCTGGATTTTGAGAGTGCGGTGAAAATTGCCGGCTCACGTTTTGTTGTAATGAAAGGGCCGGTAGCCCGGCTGCATCGTGCGCTGACACAGTTTATGCTGGATTTACATACGTCAGAGCATGGTTATACAGAGATGTATGTAC
Organism: uncultured Pseudoalteromonadaceae bacterium; assembly: GCA_964643585.1. Classification (GTDB taxonomy): domain Bacteria; phylum Pseudomonadota; class Gammaproteobacteria; order Enterobacterales; family Alteromonadaceae; genus Alishewanella. Next base: position 164 of record CAZXTH010000131.1, on the reverse strand, counting down.
CCTATCTGGTGAATCATGCATCATTGTTTGGAACAGGACAATTACCTAAGTTTGGCGGAGATTTATTTCATACTCAGCCAGCAACTGAAGAAGCAGTAGGGATGGCGTTGATTCCAACGTCTGAAGTGCCGCTGACTAATATGGCTCGTGATCATATTTTTGAA
>CAZXTH010000130.1:6311-8592 GCA_964643585.1 uncultured Pseudoalteromonadaceae bacterium | reverse complement strand
TACCCCTGAGTGCGGTAAGTGCAAGTTCTGTTTATCCGGCAAAACTAACCTGTGCCAGGCTATCCGTGCGACTCAGGGCAAAGGTTTAATGCCTGACGGTACAACCCGTTTCTCTAAAGATGGCCAGCCTATTTATCATTATATGGGTACATCTACTTTTGCTGAGCATACTGTTCTGCCGGAAATTTCACTGGCAAAAATTAATAAAGAAGCACCACTGGAGAAAGTCTGTCTGCTGGGTTGTGGTGTAACTACAGGTATGGGCTCGGTGGTAAATGCAGCGAAGGTGAAAGAAGGTGATACCATTGCAGTGTTCGGACTGGGCGGTATTGGTTTGTCAGTGATCATCGGTGCAGTAATGGCCAAAGCCGGGCGGATCATTGCTATCGATATTAATGAAAGCAAATTTGATATCGCCAAAAAGCTGGGCGCGACTGATGTAGTCAACCCGAAAAAATTTGATAAACCGATTCAGGACGTAATTGTTGAAATGACTGACGGTGGTGTTGACTATTCCTTCGAATGTATCGGTAATGTCAATGTGATGCGTTCTGCTCTGGAATGCTGCCATAAAGGCTGGGGCGAGTCAGTTATTATTGGTGTGGCAGGTGCAGGGCAGGAAATTTCTACCCGTCCGTTCCAGCTGGTTACCGGCCGGGTATGGCGAGGCTCTGCGTTTGGTGGCGTAAAAGGCCGTTCACAACTGCCTGATTATGTTGAGCGTTATATGAATGGTGAGTTTGAGCTGGATACCTTTATTACGCATACTATGCCGCTGGAGCAGATTAACGAGGCCTTTGATTTAATGCATGAAGGCAAATCTATCCGCACTGTGATTCACTTCTGAAGCATAGCAGAGCATTTTCAGTGTCTGGGACGGGTTGTAACCCGTCCTTGCCAGATTTATCGGGGTTTTAATGAGTCATTCAGAACTTAATAAAGTCAGTGAGCAACTGGCATTTGGTGGCAAGCAAATCCGCTTTAAACATCAGTCAGATGTATTGCATTGTGAGATGCAGTTTTCGGTATTTCTGCCGCCACAGGCCGAAAAGCAGAATGTACCTGTGCTGTACTGGCTGTCTGGTTTAACCTGTACTGATGAAAACTTCTCCAGCAAAGCTGGTGCACAACGGGTAGCCGCAGAGTTAGGCATTGCCCTGGTGATCCCGGATACCAGCCCGCGTGGCGAAGGCGTGCCGGATGATGAAAACAGCACTTACGATTTTGGCTTAGGTGCAGGTTTTTATGTTAATGCAACAAAGGCGCCGTTTAACCAGCATTATCATATGTACGATTATATCGTCAGTGAGTTGCCGCGACTGGTAGAAGCCAATCTGCCTGTTACGGATAAACGCAGTATTTCCGGCCATTCAATGGGAGGCCATGGCGCTTTGGTAATTGCATTGCGTAATAGCGGGCGTTATCAGTCAGTGTCGGCATTTTCGCCTATTGCAAATCCGGTCAATTGCCCGTGGGGAATTAAAGCCTTCAGCGGCTATCTTGGCGAGAATCAGAGCGAATGGCAGCAATATGATGCCTCGTTGTTACTGAGCAAACAGCAAACGTCATTGCCAATTCTGGTGGATCAAGGGTCTGCAGACAGTTTTCTGGCTGAACAACTGCGTACGGAAGCATTGGTTAATGCTAATCAGCAAAGTGGTTCTGCTGCTGATATTCGTTATCAGCAGGGATATGATCACAGCTATTACTTCATTGCCAGTTTTATTGAAGAGCATCTGCGCTTTCACGCCCGATATCTTTAAGAACGTGCTTACGATCTGCTGCAACTGCCCCCAAGATGTTGTAGCAGTTCCCTGACCGGTGCCGACAGGGTCTGCCAGTCGCGGTAACATAAACATAGTTGCCGGCGGGCCCAGTTATCTGTCAGGTCAAGTTGCTTATGCGGGTACTTTTTGCGGTATTGGCGGGCAATCTTTTCCGGCAGAATCGCTACCCCGGCGCCTTGTGAAACCATCTCACATACACTGCTGAAGGTATTCATTCTGATACGGAAGTTCAGCTGCTTTCCCAGACGGGCCGCATGCTGGCCTATATGTTCCTGTAACGCACTGCCTGCGGGCAGGCCGATAAAAGGCTCGCTGGTAATATCGGCAAAGCTTATCTTTCTGGATGTTGCGAGTGGATGGTGCCGGGCAACCTCGGATTGGGGACTGAAGACTTCGCGGCGATCACGATGTTTGCGCCATCGCGCGCGGCACGCAAGGCGATTGCAAGGCCGATCCCACGCGATGCGCCGGTGATGAACAAGGTCTTGCCGTTC
>CAZXTH010000130.1:0-6301 GCA_964643585.1 uncultured Pseudoalteromonadaceae bacterium | reverse complement strand
CCAGATGATCGCTGGCAATGGGCTGTAACTGTAATGAGCCTGCTGCTATCGCATCAGATATGATGCCTGCTTCAGCTAACCCGCAAGTCACCGCTCTGATAATCTCTGTACTGGTACGTTCTTTCAGATCGATATTCCACTGTGGCCGGGCTGTAAGCCAGGCTGCCAGTTTTCCCGGTAGAAACTCTGTCATTGCCGCAGTATTGGTATACAGGCAGATAGTCCCTTTATTGCCTGCTGCAAAACTTTGCAGCTCACTTTGCATCATTTCACGCTGACGCAGCATTATTCTGGCATGATGCGCCAGCGCTTCACCGGCTTCTGTAGGAACAACGCCTCGTGAGTGGCGCTCCAACAACTGTACACCTGCGCTGTCTTCAATATTTCGCAGCCGTTCACTGGCTGAAGCCAGCGCCAGATTGGCCTGTACAGCGCCCTGTGTAATGCTGCCGGTATCTATGATACTCAGGAATAAGCGTAAATCAGTGAGATCGGGCTTCATTAATCTGCCTTTTGTTATTAAGACCAATAAACCCTAGCCTTCGGCCAGGCCGAAGGCTGGAAGATAAATAACCGTATTGTGCCAGCAGATGGAAAAAGCTCCAATAGCTGGGGCTGTTGATGCTTGCTGATGGAATAACATGTTACTGATATTGATTTTTATCGTCGCCGGTCTGGTAAAAGGGATCACCGGCATGGGGCTGCCAACTGTAGCGATGGGCTTGCTGGGGAGTCTGATATCTCCGGTTGCAGCGGCCGCTCTGTTATTAATGCCTTCGGCTGTTACCAATATCTGGCAAATGCTCAGCGGCGGTTATATCCGGCAGTTAATCAAGCGTTTATGGCCGATGATGCTGGCAATTATTGCCGGTACGCTGCCGGGAGTAACAATGCTGGCCAGTACAGATGCCAGTTGGTCAGGTATGGCGCTGGGAGTGATTCTGATTGTTTACGCTGCCGGAGCATTGCTATCGCCGGTTTTTACTGTACCGGCAAAACATGAAAGCTGGTTGTCACCACTTATTGGTTTGATCACCGGGTTGATTACCGGCATCACCGGAGTGTTTGTTATTCCTGCCGTACCTTATTTGCAGGCATTACATCTGGAAAAAGAGCAGCTGGTGCAGGCCTTGGGCCTATCATTTACTGTTTCAACACTGGCTTTGGCTGCCGGTCTGGCGTGGCATGGTGTTTTCAGGGTTGAACAACTGGGTATGTCGTTGCTTTGTGTCATACCTGCTCTGGCCGGAATGTGGCTTGGGCAACTGATACGTAAACGAATCAGTCAGCAGGCTTTCCGGCGGTGTCTGCTGCTGTTTCTGCTTATTTTGGGGTTGCAACTGATATTGCGGCCATTTTTCTGATGATAAAAAGGAGAAAATACTATGGCAGAACATCAACAACCGTTACCGGTACTGAACTATTTGCAGCGTATGCTGGCAGGGCAGCTGACCACCGCAGATCGTATTCATATGCGCTATCCGACAGCAATTTCTGAATTGCTGGGGTTCCGGATTGTTGAAATAGGGGAAGCTATGGCAGTGCTGGAAATGGATGCAGACGCAGAGCTGCATGGTAACCAGCAGGGGACAGTACATGGCGGTTTGCTGTGCGAGCTGGCTGATGCAGCGATAGGCACTGCACATTCTACTCTGATGCAGGAAGGCGAGTCTTTTACCAGTATCGATCTTAAAGCAACTTTCCTGCGGCCGGTATGGCGTTCACGCTTACGTGCTGATGCCCGCTGTACTCACCGGGGCAGAACCATCAGCCATTATGTATGTGAAATTACCCGGGATGACGGAAAAATTGCCGCTACAGTACACAGTTCGGTAATGACATTACGTGGAGAAAAGGCAACCGGGCGTTAATACATGATCGTATGCTCTGGTCATCCGTTGTCTGATACTGGCATAATCAACCGATAACAGACAGCAGGAGTGTGTGATGAGTTACGATAATAACAATGTGTTTGCCAAAATTCTTCGGGGTGAGCTGCCTTGTTTTAAAGTGTATGAAGACGAATATACACTGGCATTTATGGATATTATGCCGCAGGCTGACGGCCATACGCTGGTCATCCCGAAATTTGATGCTGTAACTTTGCTGGATTTGCCGGCTGATATGGTAGGCCATACTATGCACACCGTGCAAAAAGTGATGTCAGCTCTGAAATCTGCTTTAGGGGTAGATGGCGTAGTGCTGATGCAGCTTAACGGCGAAGCGGCCGGGCAAACCGTGCCTCATTTGCATTTTCATCTTGTCCCGGAACATCTGTCCAGGCTGCGTAGCCATGGTGCTGGTATGGGCGATATGGAAAAAATTAAAGCTCTGGCAGAGAAAATCCGTACCGTGCTCTAAGAACCTGTTTCGGATCTGCTGCACTTCGGTTCTGCGGTGTTAAAAACAGGCTTAAAATGCTCATTTACTCCATGTAAACTGCGCTTTCTCGCCTGTTTTTGCCTTGCATAACCTTTGTTCGCGAGATCTGAAACAGGCTCTAAGAGTGTGCTTACGATCAGCTGTACTTTGGCTCTGTAAGGTTAAAAACAGGTTCAGGTAACTGTTAACGGAAGAATGTTTTCAGCAAAGCTGTAACTGCCAGAACCAATGTAATAAAAGGCCCGATAGTCAGCCAGATCAGGGTAAAACCTAATAGCCATCCCGGCATATTGGCGTACGCTCCCTGAGATGGTTTTCCACCTCCCAAGCTGATCCCTGACTCACTGAACAGATAAGCTGCGATAGCCAGTAATACCGCGGCCACTATAGTTGCTCCCCACCACATTATGCATTGCCTGAATTTTGATTGGGTAATGTGTATTTCTTCCGGCATGTCATATTTGCTCCCTGGTAGCTCAATATCTTTTTTAATCATGTTATCGCAAATGCCTGATACCGTTGATGTAAGCAGAAATCAGCTTACTTTAAGCTAACCGCTGGAGCCCCGGACGGGCGTAAACGAGCCCCCATGGAGGGGGTTACAGCGTGTTAGCGTAAGTAAGGTGATGAATGCCTGAGCCTTAACTGATAGGCATTACCACGAATGCCTGACTTTTATATCAGACATTGCCCTGGTTCGGTAGCCATATTGTTATTACGGGCTTTTAGACCACATATTCCATTCAGGAATATAAGATAGCAAAAACAACCTTTCATGTTATTAATCGCCGGATATAAGATACGTCTGGACATCTGAACTGATGGCGGAGCGCCAGAGTATGACTGATAAAGCACAGGCGGCAGAAAAACTGCCAGAGTTACTGACCATTATTGAACATATGTTTGGCCGTATTGAGTTTGGCTCAGTTGAACTGATTTTTCATCATGGCAAATTGGTTCAGCTGGAAAAGAAAGAAAAAGTACGGCTTGAGAAAGCTGTAGCGAACTAACAACACTGCTGACCGGTCTGCCGGAAGCTGCAACCTGATAACAATAAATCTGAGGGATTCCGGTATGAAAATATCCAGCTTAGTAAAATATGCCAGTTTAGCGCTGGCAATCAGTGGTAGCAGTTTTATTGCGAGTGCCAATGACAGTGTTCTGAACGTGTCTTATGATCCTACGCGCGAGTTTTACCGCGAGTATAACCAGCTGTTTACCAAACATTGGCAAGCTCAGGGAAATAAAGCGCCTCAGTTAAGGCAGTCACATGGTGGCTCCGGTTCACAGGCTCGTTCAGTAATTGATGGTCTGGATGCAGACGTCGTTACACTGGCGCTGGCTTATGATGTTGATGCGTTACGACAGAAAGCCGATCTTATTCCGGAAAACTGGCAAAGCCGTCTGCCGCAGAACAGCTCTCCTTACACTTCAACAATTGTCATTCTGGTACGAAAAGGGAATCCTAAAAATATCCAGAACTGGGACGATTTAATCCGTGATGATGTTTCGGTAATTACACCTAACCCCAAAACATCAGGCGGGGCGCGCTGGAATTATCTGGCAGCCTGGGGCTTTGCGCTGGATAAATTCGGTTCAGAAGAAAAAGCCTACGAGTTTGTTGAAAAACTGTTTAAGAACGTACCTGTGCTGGATTCCGGTGCCCGTGGTGCAACAAATACCTTTGTGCAGCGCCGGATTGGTGATGCATTTCTGGCATGGGAAAATGAAGCCATTTTATCAGTAGAACAATTGGGTAAAGGGCAGTACGAAATCATTGTGCCAAGTATCAGTATCCTGGCTGAACCGCCGGTTACAGTTGTTGATAAGAATGTAGACCGCAAAGGAACCCGCAAGATAGCAGAAGCGTATCTGCAGTACCTGTACAGTGATGAAGCGCAACGCCTGGCGGCTAAACATTATTACCGTCCGAATAATCCTCAGATTGCCAAAGAAAACGAGCAGCAGTTCCCTCAGGTGAAGCTATTTACCATTGATGAGGTATTTGGTGGCTGGGAAAAGGCACAAAATGCCCATTTTAATGATGGTGGCGTGTTTGATCGGATCCTGGAAAGCCTGAGCAAAAAACGGTAAATCAACCCCATGGTAATACACAAAGCAATGGACATTTAATGAGCAGAGTAATCACAAAACCCGTTATTCCAGGCTTTGGCATTACCCTGGGATTCTCAGTGTTGTATCTGAGCCTGTTATTCCTTATTCCGGTTGCCGGGCTGTTTCTGTACACCCTGAAAATGAGCTGGGCAGATTTCTGGGCCGCTGTCAGCCACCCGCAGGTTGTTGCGTCTTATAAGTTGTCTTTTCTGGCTTCTTTTGCTGGTGCGACGATCAACGCCGTATTTGGCACGCTGACAGCCTGGGTGCTGGTGCGCTACACCTTTCCCGGAAAAAAGATTGTAGATGCACTGGTTGATCTGCCTTTTGCCTTACCAACAGCTGTGGCAGGTATCGCGTTGGTTACCTTATACGCCAGTACTGGCTGGGTAGGGCAATATCTGGAATTGTGGGGGATACGTATCGCCTATACCGAGCTGGGTGTCATTATTGCCCTGACTTATATTGGCCTGCCATTTGTTGTCCGTACCGTTCAACCGGTACTGGCTGATTTTGAAAAAGAACTGGAAGAAGCTTCAGCCAGTCTGGGCGCCAGCAGGTTGACTACCGTACGGCGGGTGATTTTCCCGGCCATTCTGCCGGCATTACTGACAGGGTATGCGCTGGCATTTGCCAGAGCTGTGGGTGAGTACGGCTCTGTTATCTTTATTTCCGGCAATATGCCGTACCGCACAGAAATTGCCCCTTTGCTGATTGTTGCCAAGGCTGAGCAATATGATTACAACGGTGCGGCTGCGATAGGTGTAGTTATGCTGCTGGCAGCTTTTGTGCTGCTGTTGCTGATCAACAGCCTGCAATGGTGGGCGAGTAAAAGAGGGTAGATCACAATGACAACAGTAGCTGTTTCTGACAATACGCTGGCCGACAGCAACACTGCACTACGTAAGGCAACTGCGGAACCTGCATGGGTTAAGTGGCTGCTGGTCGGGACTGCACTGACTTTTCTGGCGTTATTTCTGGTGTTGCCATTGCTGGTTGTATTGTATGGTGCTTTTGAAGCCGGGTTAAACGTCTGGTGGCAGGCTGTAACTGAGCCTGATGCATTGGCGGCTATCCGCCTGACATTACTGGTTCTGATTATCGTAGTACCGGTTAACGCTATATTTGGTGTCGCAATTGCCTGGGCGATTGCCAAGTTTGAATTCCGCGGTAAAACCCTGCTGATTTCGATTATTGATATGCCATTTGCGATATCACCGGTGGTGGTAGGCCTTATCTTTGTCATTATGTTTGGTAGTCAGGGTTGGTTTGGCCCATGGCTACAGGAACATGATCTGAAAGTGATCTTTGCTGTTCCCGGTATCGTGATTGTAATTATGTTTGGTACCTTGCCTTTTGTCGCCAGAGAGCTTATTCCACTGATGCAACAGCAGGGCAAAGAAGAGGAAGAAGCCTCATTAACATTGGGTGCCAGTGGCTGGAAAACCTTCTGGCGGGTTACTTTACCCAATATAAAATGGGGCCTGATCTATGGCGTTGTATTGTGTAATGCCAGAGCGATGGGCGAGTTTGGTGCAGTGGCTGTGGTATCTGGCCGTATTCGTGGCGAAACCAATACTATGCCGCTACACATCGAAGTACTGTATAACGAATATATGTTTACCGCAGCGTTTGCGGTGTCGTCGCTGCTGACCGGACTGGCATTGATTACGATAGTGCTGAAAAGTTACGTAGAGTGGAAAGATGAACGCAAACAGCGCACAGCCTGAACAGCTTAATCAGATTTTGAGGACCTTATGAGTATCAGTATCGAACAGGTAAATAAACGTTTTGGCGACTTTGT
>CAZXTH010000129.1:2174-8623 GCA_964643585.1 uncultured Pseudoalteromonadaceae bacterium | reverse complement strand
AATCGTAAACAGCGATAACACCTTCCTGTCCTGAATCCAATCCGTAGGCCAGTGCTGCAGCGGTAGGCTCATTCAGCAGGCGTAAGACATTCAGTCCGGCAAGACGGGCAGCATCTTTAGTCGCCTGACGTTGAGCATCATCAAAGTAAGCAGGAACGGTAATCACCACGCCTGTCAATTCCCCACCCAAGGTCTGGCTGGCAGTATCAGCAAGTGTTGCGAGAATTTCAGCAGAGATTTCTACCGGATTCTTAATACCTTGTACTGTTTCTATCGCGACCAGCCCATTCTGATCTGCCAGGCGATAGGGTTGTTTTTCAGTTAATGCCTGTGTTTCCTGATAGCCTTTCCCCATCAAACGCTTAACGGAAACGATGGTATTTTCAGGATCACTGATAGCAGCTTTAACCGCTTCATCACCAACAACTACACCTTCAGCCGTATAACGTACCACAGACGGTACAATGTCACGTCCCTTGCTGTCCGCCAGTGTTTTGGCTTCGCCACTCCTTACAGTGGCAACCAGCGAATTGGTTGTTCCCAGATCGATACCTGCTGCCAATTTATGCTGATGAGGGGCAGCGCTTTGTCCTGGTTCAGCAATTTGTAATAACGCCATAATTTAGTCTTGTAGTTGCTGTTCGATTAACTCCAGCTCCTGCTGCAGTTTGAAAAAAAACTTAAGCTTGTGAATAAGCTCAGCGGCCTGATGATCCTGTTCAGTTGTGGCAGCATCTAATGCTGCTGCCAGTTTCTGTAATAATTGCTTTTTCTGGCTGCTGATAAACCGTTCAGTTTGCTCCAGAATATCTTCCGGGTCATCTGCCTCTTTTGCTTCAGCCAACGCTTCCCGCAATTCCATCTGTTGCATAAGAAACGCAGTATCAGTAAAACTGCGCTGCTCCTGACTCATTTTCAGGCCACGTAAAGCCAACAAGTGCTCGGCACGCAATAAAGGTTGCTTCAGAGTATGGTATGCATCATTGATATTGGCAGTTTGCTGCACCGACAGTAAACGATCACGTTCTGACGCGGCAGCAAAATTGTCCGGATGGAAGCTGCGTTGCAGCTCCAGATAACGAGAGCCCAACTCTGCCAGATCCAGGTCAAACTGAGCTGGCAGATTGAATAACTGAAAATAGTTCATGACGTTCCGGTAATACTAAACGGTAAAACTCTCGCCGCAACCACATTCGCCGGAGACGTTAGGATTGTTAAACTGAAAACCTTCGTTCAGGCCTTCTTTGACAAAATCCAGTTGGGTACCATCAATGTACACCAGACTTTTGCCATCAACGATCAGTTTCAGACCATCCTGTTCAAATACCTGATCATCATTGTTCAGTTCATCGACAAACTCCAGCACATAGGCAAGCCCCGAGCAACCTGTGGTTTTAACACCAACCCGTAACCCCAGACCTTTACCCCGGTTTTGCAGAAAACTTCTGACACGTTCTGCTGCTGCGGTTGTCATTGAAATGGCCATTTACAATCAGTCTCCGTGACGTTGTTTATAGTCAGCAATTGCAGCTTTAATGGCATCTTCCGCCAAAATAGAACAGTGAATTTTTACCGGAGGTAAAGCCAGCTCCTGAGCAATATCCGTATTTTTGATTTGCTGCGCTTCATCCAGGCTTTTACCTTTTACCCATTCAGTTACCAGCGAACTGGAAGCAATCGCACTGCCACAACCATAGGTTTTGAACTTAGCATCTTCAATGATACCCTGTTCATTAACCTTGATTTGCAGCTTCATTACGTCACCACAGGCTGGTGCACCAACCATACCGGTAGCAACTGAAGGATCATTTTTGTCGAATGAACCGACATTACGAGGATTCTCGTAATGGTCGATAACTTTATTACTGTATGCCATGTTTGGTTACCTCATTAACAGCCGGGAACTCAGTGAGCTACCCAGGCTACAGTGTTTAAATCGATGCCTTCTTTGTACATATCCCACAGCGGTGACATTTCACGCAGCTTCTCAATTGCCTGATGAACAATTTTGATAGTGTGGTCAATCTGCTCTTCAGTCGTGAAACGACCTATGCTGAAACGGATTGAACTGTGAGCCAGTTCATCGCTCAGTCCTAACGCTCTGAGCACATAGGAAGGCTCGAGGCTGGCAGAAGTACAGGCAGAACCAGAAGAAACGGCAATATCTTTCAGTGCCATAATCAACGATTCACCTTCAACGTAATTGAAACTGATATTGGTAATTCCTGGTACACGCTGTTGGGCGTCACCATTGAGGAATACCTGTTCGATATCTTTAACACCTGCAACCAGGCGATCACGTAACTTAGCGATACGCTCACGTTCCGCAACCATTTCTTCTTTAGCAATATGGAAAGCTTCACCCATCCCTACGATCTGATGAGTCGCCATGGTACCTGAGCGCATACCGCGTTCATGGCCACCGCCGTGCATCTGAGCTTCCAGGCGGATTCTTGGTTTACGGCGCACATATAATGCTCCGATACCTTTAGGACCATAGATTTTATGTGCAGAAAACGACATCAAATCCACTTTCAGCGTTTGCAGGTCAATTTCTACTTTACCGGCGGCCTGCGCAGCATCAACATGGAAAATAACGCCTTTACTGCGGCACAACTCACCAATTGCAGCGATATCCTGTACTACACCGATTTCGTTATTGACGAACATTACGCTAATTAAAGAAGTATCCGGGCGAATAGCCTTTTCCAGTTTAGCCAGATCCAGCAAACCATTGGCTTCAACATCCAGATAAGTCACCTCAAAGCCTTCACGCTCCAGCTGCCGCATAGTATCCAGCACTGCTTTATGCTCTGTTCTGACTGTGATCAGGTGTTTACCTTTTTTATGGTAAAACTGTGCAGCTCCCTTTAGCGCCAGGTTATTAGATTCGGTCGCGCCGGAAGTAAATACAATTTCACGCGGGTCAGCATTCACCAGCTCTGCAATCTGGCTACGGGCAATTTCTACCGCTTCTTCAGCCTGCCAGCCAAAACGATGCGATCTCGACGCAGGGTTGCCAAACAGGCCATCCATAGTCATATATTGCATCATTTTCTCTGCCACCCGCGGATCAACCGGGGTTGTAGCGGCATAATCAAGATAAATCGGTAGTTTCATTGTTTGCTCCGTGTTGTGTCTATAACTGGCAGCTGATTTCAATATCAGCGGCCGGATTTTTGACACTGCGGCCAGACTGCCGCTTGGTTTCATGCTGAATATTACGTACGTTATGCTGACTGACCAGCTCACCCAAGGTGATGTTGGTCAGAAAATCTTCAATGCGGGTGCTTAAATCAGTCCATAGTGAGTGAGTTAAACATTTTGCTCCGGCCTGACAATCCGATTTGCCCTGACAACGGGTTGCATCGACGGACTCATTTACTGCCCCGATAACATCGGAAACCGAAATTTCGTTTGCAGAGCGTCCCAGTTGATAACCACCACCTGGGCCACGGACACTACACACCAGCCCATGTTTACGCAGGCGTGCGAATAACTGTTCAAGATAAGACAATGAGATTCCCTGCCGCTCTGAAATATCAGCCAGAGGAACGGGTCCACGCTCTGTATGTAACGCAACGTCCAGCATAGCGGTTACCGCATAACGGCCTTTCGAGGTTAATCTCATAGTCTGCTCCCATAAAACAATGACGCTATTGTACATTCCTGACTATTTTAGTCAAGTATTACCGCCATTGGTTCCCGGCAACAACATGAAGAGCCAGCCATTTCAAAACCTGTATTTAATACCGCAGAACTGCTGTACAACCGATGGCTGGCAGGTTCTCAGATATTAGGGTCAAACGCATCCATCTCACGGCACCGTCGCTCAGCCGCACGCTGTTCTGCTTCCAGAAAATCCTGATCTTCCACTGCAACCTGTGGCAACTCTTCAGTACAGATATCTCCTCCGAGCTGGCTTACGCTCTGGCATAATTCTGCAACCTTGTTGTCCAGCACATGAATATGATCCAGCATGCGGCCAATCGCGTTGGCAACCGGGTCAGGGTTATCTGGCGCAACTGCATAGGCATCAAAACCAAATTTGCGGGCAAGGTCTTGCCGCTCACGGCTGACTTCGCTGTCTGCACGGGCAACAATGCGTCCGGGAATACCCACAACCGTAGCCCCTGGCGGAACATCTTTTACCACCACAGCATTAGAGCCAATACGAGCATTTTCTCCGACATATAAAGGTCCCAGCACTTTGGCACCTGCACCGATAACGACACCTTTGCCTAACGTCGGGTGGCGCTTACCGGGGTTCCAGCTGGTTCCTCCCAGAGTAACCCCATGATACAGCGTACAATCATCACCAATTTCAGCAGTCTCACCAATAACCACACCCATGCCATGGTCAATAAAAAAACGGCGACCGATGCGGGCACCGGGGTGAATTTCCACTCCGGTCAACCAGCGGGCGATAGTACTCAGGAAACGGGCAAGCCATTTCCAATTAGCACGCCACAGACGGTGACACAGGCGATGCCACCAGATTGCATGCAAACCAGGGTAATTGGTTAATACCTCAAAGAAATTCCGGGCTGCCGGGTCACGTTCAAATACGCTTTTAATATCTTCTTTGATCCCCGAAAACATGAACCTTACTCCTTATGAGCTTTTTGCTGGGTTTCCAGGCGTTGTATCGATGTCAGAATACCCCGCAGAATATTGTATTCTGCTTCTTCCGGTCTGGCCCGGTTAAACAGGCGCTTAAGCTTAGTCATGACTACGCCCGGATGCTGCTTAATGATAAATCCAGTCTGGTTAAGCGTATCTTCCAGATGCTGGTAAAAATTTTCCATCTGATCGCTGGTGGGATATGCCGTCTGCTCTGCTGCGAGCACTCCCTGTTGCAGTGCCAGCCAGGATTTGCGTACTTCATAAGTGATAATCTGTACTGCCATTGCCAGATTCAGCGAGCTGTACTCAGGGTTAGCTGCAATACAAACATGGTAATTACATAACTGCAGCTCTTCGTTAGACAAGCCGTTATTTTCACGGCCAAACACCAGAGCAACAGTATGTTGTGCTGCTTCCTGAACCGCTTTACGGCCACACTCATCAGCTTCCAGCACAGGCCAGCTCAGTGTTCTTGAACGCGCACTACTGCCTATAACCAACCCACAATCGGCAACAGCTGCAGCGAGAGACTCATACACCTGGGCGTTAGCCAGAATATCGCTGGCTCCGGCAGCCAGCGCGTAAGACTGGCCGTCGGGTAATTCTTTCGGTGCAACCAGACATAACCGGGATAACCCCATAGTTTTCATTGCTCTGGCAACAGAACCAATATTTCCGGTATGACTGGTCCCTACCAGTACAATTCTGATTTGTTCTAGCATCAAGGCATCCCATTGAAAAGGGCGGCTATTCTAGCATAACCACAATAGTTTGTTGATTGAAATTTGGCGGTCTGGCCGTCTGTAATTCAATAGTTAACTGACTGGCCTTACTGCATTTACAGGGAAGCTTTGTTAAACTAAAGGCAATTTTTACTGCAGGATGCCAACCATGATTAAAATGACTAAGCCGTTAACTGCTGTATCTTTTCTATTATTCAGCCATTTAGCTGTTGCTGCACCTCAAAACTCAGCTTTGGAAGCTGCCATTTCCAATCCGCTACGTTCAGAGCAAAACAAAGCCAGAGATATTTACCGCAACCCAGTAGAAACACTGACGTTCTTTGACGTAACGCCACAAAGTACAGTGGTTGAAATATCACCCGGGAATGGCTGGTATACAGAAATTCTGGCTCCGCTGCTGACAGACAAAGGTAAATTGTATGCGGCTCACTTTCCCGCAGACAGCACCTCTGATTATGCCAAACGCAGCCGGGCCGCTTTTATAGAAAGACTGTCGTCTAATCCGGTATTCAGTAATGTTACTGTCACCGGTTTTGCTCCTGTTAGTGGTATTGAAATTGCCCCGGCAGGAACAGCTGATGTGGTACTGACTTTCCGTAACCTGCATAACTGGTATAGCCAAAATGGCGAAGACGCTATGCTGGCAGCCTTCGGCAATTTTTATCAGGCGCTTAAGCCTGGTGGCATTCTTGGTGTAGTCGAACACCGTTTGCCGGAAGAACGCCTGAATGATGCTACTTGGGTAAGAAGCGGTTATTTCCCACAAAGTCTGGCAATTAAACTGGCTGAACAGGCTGGTTTTGAACTGGTCAGCAGCAGTGAAATCAATGCGAACCCGAAAGATAATGCAGATCATCCTGGCGGAGTATGGACACTACCTCCGACTCTGCGTCTGGGAGAACAGGATAGAGAAAAATATCTGGCCATTGGCGAAAGTGATCGCATGACCCTCAAATTTCGTAAACCTTCAGCACAATAAACGGAACCTTGAATGAAAGTAATGGTAATAGGCGGCGGTGGCCGTGAACATGCTCTGGCCTGGAAAGCTGCTCAGTCACCTCTGGTCACTAAAGTATTTGT
>CAZXTH010000129.1:0-2164 GCA_964643585.1 uncultured Pseudoalteromonadaceae bacterium | reverse complement strand
ACTGAAGCAGTCCGAGGGCGTGAGCCAGGTCTATGTGGCGCCGGGCAATGCCGGAACAGCCCGTGAGAGTAATCTGCATAATGTTGCTATTGCGGCAGATGATGTTGACGGTCTGAAAGCGTTTGCTGAAGCAGAGCAAATTGACCTGACGATTGTGGGCCCTGAAGCGCCACTGGCTAAAGGTGTTGTTGATTTATTTCGTGCTGCAGGGCTGGCTATTTTCGGCCCGACACAGGCAGCAGCCCAGTTGGAAAGCTCCAAAGCCTTTGCGAAAGACTTTCTGGCCCGTCATAACATTCCTACGGCGGCTTACCAGACCTTCAGTGAAATCGCACCGGCCAAAGCCTATGTAGAAAAACTGGGCACACCGATTGTGATTAAAGCGGATGGCCTTGCTGCAGGCAAAGGCGTGATTATTGCTCAGGATCAGGCAGAAGCTTTCGCCGCAATCGACGATATGCTGGCTGGTAATAAATTTGGCAGTGCCGGCAGCCGGGTTGTTATTGAAGAATTCCTTGTTGGCGAGGAAGCATCGTTTATCGTCATGGTTGATGGCAAACATGCTTTGGCTTTTGCCTCTTCGCAGGATCATAAAGCCCGCGACAACGGTGACAAAGGCCCAAATACCGGTGGCATGGGTGCATACTCTCCGGCCCCGGTTGTCACATCTGCCGTACATGACTGGGTAATGGAGCAGGTTATTTACCCAACCGTACAGGGCATGGCTGCAGAAGGTAACGTCTTTACCGGTTTCTTATACGCGGGGCTGATGATAGCTCCGGATGGTACAGCCAAAGTACTGGAATTTAACTGCCGCTTCGGCGATCCGGAAACCCAGCCAATCATGATGCGATTACAATCAGACTTGGTTGCTCTGTGTCAGGCTGCGGTACAGGGAAAGCTGGACCAAACAGAGATTAACTTTACTTCTCAGGCTGCAGTGGGTGTTGTTTTGGCTGCTGGTGGTTATCCGGATACTTATGCCAAAGGCGAAGTCATTCAGGGACTGGATGACGCTGACAGCGACACAGCCAAAATCTTCCATGCAGGTACAGAACTGAAAGATCAGCAGGTTCTGACCAACGGAGGGCGGGTACTGTGTGCTACCGCGCTTGGAGAGAACGTAACAGCGGCCCAGCAGGCAGCTTACACATTAGCGAAAAAGATCGAGTGGCCGGGAATTTATTACCGGACAGATATTGGTTACAGAGCAGTCAACCGCGAGCAAGCCGATAAATAAAGCTGCGGGCTTTAAGTTTGCCGCGTAACAAAAGTAACATAAAACTGAAAAGGTGCTGAGGCACCTTTTCTTTTCCGGCCCCGTTGCCGGTCAATTCAGGAAGCATAATATGCGTTGTTTATTAATTATTGTCAGTATGCTGATACTGGCAGGCTGCGTTCAGGATAACCGGCTGTGTGCTACAGCTTTTACGCCTATATCGCAAATTCAGGGTAGCGGTGATCAAAGCCCGCTTTTAAATCAGCAGGTAACAACTCAGGGAGTGGTCACCGGTATCGTGTATCCTGATACTCCTGCTGCCGGTTTAATGCTGCAGAGCCTGGTACCTGACAATGATAACCGGACCTCCGAAGGCATTTATGTCCGTCTTACTGAAAACCTGCAACGTTATCAACCAGGCCAGTTACTACAATTACAAGCCGTTGTAGCAGAGCTCAACCAACAAACAGCGCTGATTGATTCTTCGGCAATAGCAGTATGCTCCAGCGGACATCCGGTAAAGCCTGTCGCCATCAGCCTGCCTCTGGCTGATGGTTTTAGCTGGGAGTCACTGGAAGGAATGTGGCTAAGTTTCAGTCAGTCCCTGGTGGTTAATGATACGTATCCACTGGGGCGTTATGGTGAAATTCTGCTGGCCGATGAACGGCTGTGGCAGGCAACTGAAGTCGTTGCTCCAGGTGAACCGGCCCGCGCTTATATGGCTCAACAGCAGCAGCGCCAGATTTGGCTGGATGATGGCTTATGGCAGCAAACCCCTGATCCTATCCGTTATCCTGAAGGCGGCCTCAGTGCCAGTAATACATTACGAATTGGTGATCAGGTACAACAGGTAGAAGGTTTTCTGTGGCAGGATGAGCGCGGCTACCGGCTGGTTCCTAGCCGTAAACCTGAATTCATTCAGGTCGTGGGTTCGCCTGAATGAAT
>CAZXTH010000128.1:6886-8633 GCA_964643585.1 uncultured Pseudoalteromonadaceae bacterium | reverse complement strand
CTTACCTTCTGATAAGCCCAAGAAAATTGCAGTTGTCGGTGCCGGCCCTGCAGGCCTGGCTTTCAGTGTTTATGCTGCCCAGCGCGGGCACCATGTTCATCTGTTTGATAAGTCGCACCAGATAGGTGGCCAGTTTAACTATGCCAAACAGATCCCGGGCAAAGAGGAGTTTCACGAAACTCTGCGTTATTTCGGCAGAATGCTACAACACTATAAAGTCGCTTTAACGTTGAATACGGAGCAAACTGCAGAAAGTCTGGCTGCCGGAAATTTTGATGAAATCGTACTGGCAACCGGTATTGTGCCACGGCATATTTCATTACAGGGGGCTGATCATCCCAGCGTGCTTAGTTATCTGGATGTTTTGCGTGATCATAAAGCGGTAGGTAAAAATGTTGCTGTTATCGGTGCCGGAGGTATAGGTTTTGATGTCGCTGAATATCTGACCGAACCTCATTCACTGACTTTACAACCCGATGCCTGGTTAAAAGAATGGGGGATTGATAAAGCCTATCAAGCAAGAGGCGCTTTATTACCTGATGAACATACTGAACCGGCGCAACGCAAAGTGTATTTATTGCAACGTAAGCAGAGCAAAGTCGGAGCAAGCCTTGGCAAAACAACTGGCTGGATTCACCGGGCATCGCTGAAGAAAAAAGGTGTTGAGATGTTTGCTGGCGTTAATTATCTGCGGGTAGATGATAACGGGCTGTGGGTGGAAGTCGCGGGCAAAGAGCGTTGTCTGGCTGTGGATAATGTGGTGATTTGCGCCGGGCAGGAACCATTACGGGAACTGCAGCAGGCTCTGATACAACAGGGGCAGTCTGTACAGCTGATTGGAGGCGCGGACGTAGCTGCAGAGCTTGACGCCAAACGGGCAATCCGGCAGGGCGCAGAGCTGGCTGCGGCTATCTGACGTTATTTTCCGGCTGAATATAATATTCAGCCGGGTTTTAAAGGTTCTTTCCTCACAGAATTTTATTCTGCACGTTATTTCTTTTCTGTTAATACTTCGGGTATTGTATCTGCAGCTGCTTATATTTCAGGCAGCATGAACATACAAGCAGCAGGGTAAATCACTATTATAAGCAACAGGGAGTGACTATGTCCGGAGTGTTAACCATGATTCTGGCCGGAGGGGAAGGAACGCGTTTGGCTCCTCTTACAGGTGTACGGGCAAAACCGGCTGTACCGTTTGGCGGCAATTACCGCATCATTGATTTTGTTCTGAATAATTTTATCAACTCAGATTTACTGCAGATTTTTGTCATTACCCAGTTTAAATCGCACTCATTAATGAAACATCTTAGCCGGGCCTGGCGGGTTACCGGCCTGACAAACCGTTTTATCGATCCTATACCTGCACAGATGCAAACCGGCAAACACTGGTATCTGGGCACGGCAGATGCTATTTACCAGAACCTGCACCTGATTAAAGGGATGGACCCTGAACATGTCTGTGTGTTCGGTGGTGATCACATTTATAAAATGGATGTCAGGCAAATGCTCGACTATCACCGGCAACAAAATGCAAAGCTGACTGTGGCAGCCATACCGGTACCGGTTAGCCAGGCACATGAATTCGGAGTTATTGAAGTTGATGATAATGGCAAAATGATCGGATTTCAGGAAAAGCCGAAATCAGATCCTAAAACCATTCCTGGCCGCCCGGACTATGTTCTGGCATCAATGGGGAATTACATTTTTGAAGCCCGCTGTCTGGTAGACCTGCTGCACGACGCCGCCG
>CAZXTH010000128.1:993-6876 GCA_964643585.1 uncultured Pseudoalteromonadaceae bacterium | reverse complement strand
GCATGATTTCGGGCATAACATTATCCCGGCACTGTATCCCTCAGGTGAAGTCTATGTTTATGATTTTTCGTCCAATCATATCCGTGGCGAAAGTGAAAGCAGCTCTGGTTACTGGCGTGATGTAGGAACTCTGGATTCGTACTATGATGCCAATATGGACCTGATTGAAATTAACCCACCTTTCGACTTATATAACCGGTACTGGCCGTTACGTAGTTATAATCCACCGATGCCACCAGCTAAATTTGTTCATGATGAAGCCAACCGCACCGGACAGGCTATCAGCTCGATGGTGGCATCAGGCTGCATTGTCAGCGGTGGAATCGTGTACCAATCAGTGCTTGGCTATAACACTCATGTTCATAGTCACAGCTATATTGAAAAAAGTGTACTGATGGGAAATAACGATATTGGCCGTGGTTGCCGTATTCACCGTGCTATCATCGATAAAGATGTTAAAATTGCCCCCGGAACGATTATCGGAGAAGATCCGGTACTGGACCGGCAGCGTTTTCATGTTTCTGCCGGAGGGGTAGTGGTGATTCCGAAAGGATCACATATCGGATTTGAAGAATAAAGGTTTGCTGAGTGCGAATACTATTTATCTGCAGTGAGTATGAAGGGCTGATAAAAACCGGTGGGTTGGCTGATGCTTGCCGGGGGCTGGCAACATCTTTGGTAGTTGCCGGGCATCAGGTTACCGTTATTCTGCCCCGTTATGCGCCGTTGTATCAGATTGAAACCGGTGACTGGCAATCAGTATCTGTCACGATGGGTGAAAGAACGTTGGGTTGTGCTGTTCGCCATATACAGCGAGAAGGTGTTGATATTGCTCTGGTAGAGCATCACGATTTTTTCCAGCGTGAACGACCTTATGACGATGGCAGCTTCGGTTATGCTGATAACCCGCTGCGATTCGCTTTCTTCTGTAAAGCAGCTCTGGCCTGGTGTGTACAGCACAATAAACAGTTTGATGTTATTCACGGACATGACTGGCAGGCGGCATCAGCCGCCTGGTATTTGCAACAAATGCGGCACAAACCATTACTGAGCAAAACGCCGTATATTTTCACAATTCATAATGGTGCTTACCAGCAACAGTGTGATGTAAGCTGGGCGCCTCAGCTGGATATTCAGTTGCCGGCAGGAAGCGCGGAGCTGAATTTTCTGGCGCTTGGCATTCAGTATGCCAGTCGTATTAATACTGTCAGCAATGGCTATCGTGATGAGCTGCTACATGAACCTGCCGCAAACGGGTTGGCAGTGTTGTATCAGCATCGTGCTGCAGACTTCAGTGGTATTCTTAATGGCTGCGATTATCAGCAATGGGATCCTTCAAAAGATCCGCTGTTACCGGCGAATTATGATCATCACGATTTATCCGGTAAGGCTGAATGCCGTGCGGCTTTATTACAACAGCTTGGCATGGCCGATGCCAAAGGCCTGCTGCTGGTGGCGGTAAGCCGACTGACCGGGCAGAAAGGTTATGATTATCTGTTGCCAGCTTTATGGCAGTGGTTGCCTGGAAAGCCGGTTCAGCTACTGGTGGTGGGCAGCGGTGAAGCCAAATATGTCAGAGCGTTAGCAGAACTGGCAGCGGCTTTTCCACAACAGGTAAGGTTTATTGAAGGTTTTAATGAGCCTCTTGCACACCAGGTTGAAGCCGCTGGCGATTTTTTCCTGATGCCATCTTTATTTGAACCCTGTGGTCTTAACCAGTTATACAGTTTGCGTTATGGCACCTTGCCTGTTGTAAGACTGACAGGCGGTTTAAAGGATACCGTTGTGCCGTGGCCAGATAAAACAGCGACTGGGATCGGTTTTACAGAACCTTCAGCAGAGGCAATGCTTAATGCTCTGGAGCAGGCATTAGAACTGTTCCGGCAGCCTGTGTTGTATCAGCAGATTCAACGCAGGGGGATGCAACAAAGTTTCAGCTGGTCGCGGGCTGCTCGTCATTATTTGCAGTTATACCATCAAGCCGGTGTCTGAGCAGCTTTTATACCGGGGTAGTTGAAAAGCCCGGCAACCGGAGCTGCCGCTGCGATATGTGCTTGCCAGACATGCGTTGTCAGGTTAGGTTTACCGCAAAATGCTTTTAAACAGTGTTAAGGGTCTTTTATGGATGCACTTACGTTACTTACTACTCGTTATTCTTCTCCCCGTTTGACTGAACCGGCTCCGGCAGGCGACGTTCTGGAAAATATTAAACGTGCAGCATTGCAGGTACCTGATCATGCCTGGCTGAGGCCATGGCGGTTTGTTATCGCAGAAGGCCGGCAGGCGCTGAGCAAACTGGGCGATATTTTTGCTGAAGCAGCAGTAGAAGATGACCCGGCTATTTCTAATGAAATGCAGGAACGGGCCAGGCAATTACCGTTGCGCGCTCCGATGGTGATTATTTGTATTGCAAAAGGTACCGCTAATCATAAAGTGCCCTTGCAGGAACAACAGCAATCTGCTGCCTGTGCCGTTATGGCAATGCAGCAGGCTGCTTTTGCTCAGGGATTCGGTGGAATATGGCGTACCGGTATTTATGCTCAACTGGATTTTGTGAAGCAGGCGCTGGAACTGGGCGAAGATGATGAAATTGTTGGTTATCTCTATCTTGGCACGCCTGCCGGTGAAGCACCCAAACGGCAGAATATCGAGCCAGATACTTATTTCTCTTATCTTTGATGTAATAACAGGATACAAAAGCAAACAGGGAGCATAGTGCTCCCTGTTTTTTCAAATTAGAACTCAGCATTACCCGGTGTTCTCGGGAAAGCAATAACGTCACGTACGTTACCTACGCCGGTAACATAGGATACCAGACGCTCAAAGCCCAGACCAAAACCGGAGTGAGGTACTGTACCGTAACGACGCAGATCGCGGTACCAGCTGTAATCTTCCTTATGCAGGCCCATTTCATCCAGGCGTTTATCAAATTGCTCCAAGCGCTCTTCACGCTGGCTGCCACCGATAATTTCACCAATGCCTGGCGCCAGCACATCCATAGCCGCAACGGTTTTGCCATCTTCGTTCAGACGCATATAGAAGGCTTTAATATCTTTTGGATAGTTTTGCATAATGATCGGCGCACCAACATGTTCTTCAGCCAGATAGCGCTCATGCTCTGATTGCAAGTCAACACCCCATTCAACCGGGTATTCAAACTTTTTGCCGCAGTTCTTCAGAATTTCAATCGCGTCGGTGTAATCCATCCGTACGAAAGGAGAATTGATCACTTGCTCCAGGCGGCTGATGGCATTGGTATCAATACGCTCAGCGAAGAAAGCCATATCGTCGGCACGCTCAGTCAATACGGCCTTAAACACATACTTCAGTAAGTCTTCAGCCAGTTGAGCAACATCTTTCAACTCAGCAAAGGCAACTTCTGGTTCAATCATCCAGAACTCGGCCAGATGGCGGCTGGTATGGGAGTTTTCGGCACGGAAAGTCGGGCCAAAAGTATAGATTTTAGACATTGCACAAGCGTAGGTTTCGCCGTTTAACTGGCCAGATACGGTCAGGAACGTTTCTTTACCGAAGAAGTCTTGTGAGAAATCAATTTTACCACTGTCAGTACGTGGCAGGTTTTCCAGATCCAGCGTACTGACACGGAACATTTCACCGGCGCCTTCAGCATCGGCTCCGGTAATCAGTGGTGTACTGATCCAGTAAAATCCCTGCTCATGGAAGAAGCGGTGTATCGCCTGAGCCAGACAGTGCCTGACACGGGTTACTGCCCCCATAACGTTAGTGCGCGGGCGCAGGTGAGCCTGTTCACGCAGGTACTCCATGCTATGACGCTTCGGTGCCATAGGGTAGGTGTCCGGGTTCTCAACCCAGCCAACCACTTCAACCGAGGTTGCCTGAATTTCAAAAGCCTGCCCCTGACCTTCTGAAGGTGACACTGTGCCGGTAACAATAACAGAACAAGCGGTAGTCAAACGTTTGATTTCATTTTCATAATTAGCCAGATCTGCCGGAGCCACAGCCTGTACTGCATCAAAGCAGCTGCCATCATGGATGGCAAGGAAAGAAATACCGGCTTTAGAATCGCGACGGGTGCGGATCCAGCCTTTTACGGTAACCTGATCACCAACAGCGTAGTGACCGGCCAGAACATCTTTAATAACGGCGTGCGTCATGCAACAAACTCCAGAACATGCAACAAGGTGTCGAGGCAGCTGATTTTGCATACTTTGCAGCAAATACCAACAGCCTTTAATATGTATAAAGGAAACGCATAATCATACTTTGCCAAACGATGAACACAAGCAAAACTTCCAGGGAATATAAAATTGTCCGGATCTGTAACTGAAAAGCCTGTCAGGGAACGGCGTAAAGGGCCTGACTCACTGGTAAGATCGATGCGTTGGCTGAGTATCAGCGCCTGGTTGCTGTTTATTGTTTGTCTGGTAATTACACATTATGCCAGCCCTGATATGGATACCGGGCTGGTACGTTACTGGGGATTGGAAATCGATACTGAGTGGCATCCGCAGCTCACCAGGGTTCTGCTATATATGCTGGCAGTTTGTGTGGTTCTGAGCTTGCTGAGCTTATTGGTTAACCGCTTGCGGCTACGCCGCCGGACTGACCATCTGCATTTTAATATTATTCTGTTACTGCTCAGCTGCGGCAGTCTGTTGCTTTATCTGTTATGGCTTTAGCTTACAGCCAGTCGCATTGCTGCTGTTAATCGGGATAATTGTTCCGGCGTAATAATAAATGGCGGCATTACGTAAATCAGATTATTAAACGGGCGTATCCACACGCCGTTTTCCACAAAAAGCTGCTGTAAGGTTGCAACATCAACTTTCTGATGCATTTCCAGTACACCAATTGCGCCCAGAACTCTGACATCTTTAACGGCATCAGACTGCCGGCAGTCTACCAGTTCCTGTTTAAGCTGTGCCTCAATCCTGCTAACCTGCACTTTCCAGTCACCTGAATTAATCAGCTTCAGGCTGGCTCCTGCTACAGCACAGGCCAGTGGGTTTGCCATAAAGGTTGGGCCATGCATCAGGCCACCTGCTGTACTTAAGCTGATACCTCTGGCAACCTCATCAGTGCATAAGGTTGCCGCCAGTGTAATATAGCCACCGCTTAAGGCTTTACCTACACACATAATATCGGGTTGAATATCTGCATGTTCACAGGCAAACAGCTTACCGGTACGGCCAAAACCAGTAGCGATTTCATCTGCAATCAGTAACACCTGATACTGACTACATAGTTGGCGGCAACGACGCAGGTATTCCGGGTGATAAAAACGCATACCACCATACCCCTGAACCACAGGTTCCAGAATCAGGGCCGCGATATGCTGATGCTCTTTTGCTAACAGCTGTTCAAGCGGGACAATATCGGCCAGGTTAAAATCACCATCAAAACGGCTTTGCGGGGCAGGCAGAAAGTAATGCTGTGGCAGTAAGCCATGAAACATATCATGCATACCGTCTGTTGGATCGCAGACTGCCATTGCGGCAAAGGTATCACCATGGTAACCCTTGCGCAGGCTAATCAGCTTTTTCTTCTGTGGAGTATCACTTGCCAGCATATATTGCAGAGCCATTTTAATAGCCACTTCAACGGCAATAGAGCCGCTGTCAGCCAGGAATACTTTGGTCAGAGCAGAAGGGGTCATCGCGATCAGTTGCTGGCATAGCTCAACTGCCGGTGCGTGAGTAATACCGCCAAACATAACATGCGCCATTTTGCTCAGTTGCAGGGTGACGGCATCATTCAGCTGTGGATGGTTATAACCATGAACCGCAGACCACCAGGACGCTGTACCATCAATTAAACGCTGGCCGTTTTCCAATATCAGCTCACACCCTTCGGCAGCAACTACCGGATAGACAGGTAACGGATTCAGCATAGAAGTATAAG
>CAZXTH010000128.1:272-983 GCA_964643585.1 uncultured Pseudoalteromonadaceae bacterium | reverse complement strand
TGCCAGATATGTTCCCGATCAAATGCCAGATTGATGCTCATTATTTAGCCTTTAGTAAAGTTTTGAGGGTGGTCAGCGTTGACAACGTACAGCAGGCCGCTAGACTAGCCGAAATTACTGATATCCACAATGTTTACAGGGATCCTTATGCACGCCACTGTTCGCCATAACTGGACACTACAGGAAGTGAATGCGTTATTTGCTTTACCATTTAATGATTTGGTTTTTCAGGCGCAAACTGTACACCGTCAAAACTTCAAACCGAATGAAGTGCAGGTAAGCACGCTGTTGTCGATTAAAACCGGAGCCTGTGCAGAAGATTGTAAATACTGCCCGCAAAGTGCGCATTACAACACCGGGCTGGAACGTGAACGGTTGATGGAAGTAGAAAAGGTACTGACTCAGGCTAAAGTGGCGAAAGATAAAGGCGCAACCCGCTTTTGTATGGGCGCCGCCTGGACTAACCCGAAACAGCGCGATATGCCATACATTATTGAAATGGTACGCGGTGTGAAGGCGATGGGGCTGGAAACCTGTATGACACTGGGTATGCTGGATGGTGAACAAGCCCAGACACTGGCAGCTGCCGGGCTGGATTACTACAACCATAACCTGGATACCTCGCCGGAGTTTTATGGTGAAATCATTACCACCCGGACTTACCAGGACCGTCTGGATACGCTGTCGCATGTGCGCGATGCCGGTATGAAA
>CAZXTH010000128.1:0-262 GCA_964643585.1 uncultured Pseudoalteromonadaceae bacterium | reverse complement strand
TGACCGTTCAGCGTTACTGCGTCAGATTGCGAACTTACCAGAACATCCGGAAAGCGTGCCAATCAATATGCTGGTTAAGGTTAAAGGAACACCACTTGAGAATGTGGATGATCTGGATGCGTTTGATTTTATCCGTACCATTGCTGTTGCCCGTATTATGCTGCCGAAAAGCCATGTGAGGTTGTCTGCCGGTCGTTCCCGTATGAATGAACAAATGCAGGCATTATGTTTTATGGCCGGTGCCAATTCGATTTTCTATGGC
>CAZXTH010000127.1:3124-8652 GCA_964643585.1 uncultured Pseudoalteromonadaceae bacterium | reverse complement strand
GCGCCTGTTTTTGCCTTGCATAACCTTTGTTCGCGAGATCTGAAACAGGTTCTTAGTGTCGGAAATCTTCCGGGATAGGTAAATCTTTCGCCAGGGTTTTAGGCCTGCTGCCTTTACCTTTGCGATACAGATTCAGCTGATACACATAAGCCAGCACCTGAGCCACGGCAGCAAACAGCTGTTCAGGTATAGGATGATCTAACTCTGTTGTATGATAAATAGAGCGGGCAAGCGCTGGTGATTCAATTACCGGGACTTTATTTTCCTTAGCAATTTTACGGATTACCATCGCAATCTCATCAACACCTTTTGCAACAACAACCGGAGCTCTGAATTTACCCTGCTCATATTTCAAAGCAATAGAATAGTGTGTCGGGTTGGTAACGATAACATCTGCTTTAGGTACTTCCTGCATCATCCGCTTCATTGACATCTGCATTTGGGTACGGCGGATCCGGGCTTTAATTTCCGGGCTACCTTCAGAATTTTTATATTCGTCTTTTATTTCCTGCATCGACATCCGTAATTGCTTAATGTGGTTCCATTTCTGATACGGCGCATCCACTAAAGCAATAACAATAACGCTGGCTGATAGCCCCAGAAATAGCCACGCCAGAAAATACATAGCGGATTCAATATTATTAGGTTCGCTCATCAGCGACAGTGACATAATGTCGCCAAAGAAAGCCCGTAGTAGCAAGTAGGCAACCCCGGCCACAACCACAACTTTGAGAATACTTTTAATCAGCTCTACCAATGCTTGCAAACCAAACATACGTTTGAACCCTTTCAGAGGATTCATCTTGCTCAGTTTAGGGCCTGCAGCCTGCCAGCTGAAATTAAAGCCTCCCAGCAGGATATTACCGACAAACGCTGCAACCAGCACAATCAAAAAAACACCCGCCAGAGGTGGCAGTAACACTTTTCCGGCTTCACCCCAGGCAGTAAACATTGAGTTTGGCTCGAAAATATCTTTCTGATCTAATCTCATCATACGCTGACCTATAGTCAGCACAGCCATTGCAACTGCTTTACCAAAAACCAGAATAGCGGCAGCACTGCCAATCAAAACAATTGCAGTGCCCAAATCTTTGGAACGTGCTATCTGGCCTTTTTCAGCTGCGTCAAGCAGCTTCTTGGGGGTGGGCTGTTCGGTCTTTTCGGCGCTTTCATCTGCCATTGCAGTGCCTCCTTCCGTTTAACAGCCAATCAAACGGCAGCTGTAATCAATCATATTCTGCCATTGACGGTCATAGTGAAACAGGAAAGTATCCATTGTCAGCCAAAGGATCAACAAACCTGCCAGCATCGTAATCGGAAAACCGATAGAAAATACGTTTAGTTGCGGTGCAGCGCGGGTCATAATACCAAAAGACAGGTTAACCACCAGCATAGCCACTATCGGAGCCAGAGCTATCGCCAGCGCAGTTGCAAACATCCAGCCTCCAAACTCCACTACCGTGTTATAGCTGGTCACATCCCACCAACTGTCGGTGACAGGCAAGGTTTCAAAACTGAATACCAGCATCTGAATCATAATCAGATGCCCGTCAAACACCCAGAATAACAGTGTTGCCAGGATCAGATAAAACTGACCGATAGTAGGAACATTAACACCGCTGGCAGGATCAACCATAGACGAAAATGCCAGGCCGGTCTGAGTCGCCAGCAATTGCCCGGCTACAACAAAGGTTGTAATAAAGATTAAAGAGATAAAACCTAATGCAAAGCCTATCAGCAATTGCTGGGCAACTTGCAAGACCATCGACAGCGACATCAGATCCGGATTCGGTACCGGGGGCAACGTTGGCATAATAATCAGCGTAATCATCACTATCAGTGCCGTTTTTATGCGCATCGGCACATTACGAACGCCAATTCCGGCCATGACCATCAGCATGCCTGTTACCCTGCACATTGGCAGCAAATAATCTGCAAGTGCCTGCATCAGGACACTGACCGGATACTCCATCAGCCAACCACCGTCGGGATGCTGAGAATCAGTTCATTGGTATAGTCCATGATGACTCTGGTAAACCAATGTCCTCCAACAATCAATGCCAGCAGGGTCACAATCAGCCTTGGTAAAAAGCTCAGCGTTTGTTCGTTAATTGAGGTAGCAGCCTGAAATATTGCCACCAATAAACCAACAAACAGTGAAGGCAGAATAATGGCGCTTACCAGCAAGATAACAATAAACAATGCATCACGCAGCACATCAACAAAAACCTCAGGGCTCATGTTCCTACTCCGTAACTGGTTGCCAGCGTTCCCATTACCAGAATCCAGCCATCCACCAATACAAACATCATCAGTTTAAACGGCAGGGAAATAATCATCGGTGACAACATCATCATACCCATCGCCATCAAAATACTGGCGACAACCAAATCGATGATCAAGAACGGAATAAACAACATAAAACCAATCTGAAAGGCAGTTTTCAGCTCGCTGGTAATAAATGCAGGAATAATTACTGTAATAGGATAATCACGCGGTTGCTCTGCCACTTCCAGCCCGGCAATTTGTGCAAAGGTATCTAAATCCTTAACTCTGGTCTGATGCAGCATAAAATCCTTAATAGGGATAATGGCTGTATCCAGTGCCTGCACCGGGGTAATGTCTTCGCTCAGATAAGGTTGAATGGCTGTTTGATTTATCTGGTTAAATACCGGCGCCATAATAAAAAATGTCAGGAACAGCGAAATACCGATCAACACCTGATTGGAGGGAGACTGCTGTAAACCAATGGCCTGCCGCAAAATTGCCAGCACCACAATAATACGGGTAAAGCTAGTCATCATAATAACCATGGCAGGAATAAAGCTCAGCGCTGTCATCAACGCTAATACCTGCAGGGTTACACTGTACTGCTGAGAACCGTCACTGTTAGTTGTAACAGTGACGGCGGTTAATGCACCATTATCAGCAAAAGCATGAGGGCTAACTAAAAGCACCAGCAACACACACAACAGTCGCAACATAAAAAATCTATTTTTTCAGAAAAGATTGCAACTGTGTATGAAAGTCTGATGCCAACTTTTCTTCAGGGAGAGAATTTTCCAGTTCAAACAAGAAACTGATGCTTTGCGGCGTCACCCCCAAAACACGTTGTTTCCCTTGCATTTCAACAACTAATAATCTTTCACGCTGCCCTAGCGGCACCGCACAAATAATTTTAATATGACGATTCCCTGGTAATCTGGACGTCAATTTTTTGAATGCCCAGCCCAAAGCAATCACAACAACAATCACTATCGCCAGAGAAATGACCATGTTGCCCAGCGAAAGCTCGCCGGCAGCACGGGGGGGGGGCTCTGCTGCAGGTATTGTTGTTCTGGATGGTTTTGCAACCTGCTCAGTAACAGGCTCAGTCTGAAGTTCCTGCTGCGATTGCTCTGTATCGGCAAAAGCAGGCACAGCCATTAGCAAAGGTAGTATTAGCAGTAATTTTAACCAGCACTTCATCAACGTAACTTCTTAATCCGTTCAATCTGGCTAATAACATCCGTTAAACGGATACCAAACTTATCATTCACCACCACGACTTCGCCGTGAGCAATCAGTGTGCCGTTTACCAGTACATCAAGTGGTTCACCGGCAACCCTTTCCAGCTCAACTACAGACCCCTGATTCAGCTGTAACAGGTTGCGGATACTGATTTTGGCCCGGCCAACCTCCATGGAAATAGTAACCGGAATATCCAGAATGGTATCCAGCTTACGTTTTTCTTCAGCTGACAGAGGCTTCTTTTCATCGTGCAGCTCTTCCAGCTCGACCGGTTCCACGCCATCCTGTTCTTTACCACTGGCTTCAGCCATTGCTGCTGCCCATTCATCCATGGTGTCTTTATCATCTGCCATTGCTGCTACCTTTTGTCTCGCTCAAGAAAACCAAGATCTGCTTCCAGTTCTGAAATGTCTGCATCACTGTCGAGGCGGCGCCCGCCTTTGGTAAATACATGCATTTCTGATTTAACAGATTCCGGTCGTTTGATTTTTTCCACAATTTTCAATGCCATATTATCCCGCGAACGGCCAAGCTTGGCCCGGAAAGTTGGCAGCTCTTCGATCAGAACAGTAATATGCTCAGGAATTTCTACCGGAATAACATCGCCAGCTTTAAGTTCCATCACATCCCGTAGCGTCAGCTCTACATCCATCATACGGGTAGTCAGATCAACTTTGACATCCATGATTTCATCACGAACGGCTTTACTCCAGCGTAAATCGGTATCTTCTTTATCGCTCTGTACACCGGCATCCAGCAATTCACGAATTGGCTCCAACATCGAATAAGGCAACGCAACGTGGAAATCACCACCGCCGCCATCCAGTTCAATATGGAACGAGCTTATCACCACAACTTCTGTCGGGCTGACAATATTCGCCATTGCCGGGTTAACTTCTGAGTCCAGGTACTCAAAAGACACATCCATTACCGGAGCCCAGGCTTCTTTGTAATCTTCAAAGATAAGTTTTAGCAGCATCTGAATAATACGCCGCTCGGTGGGTGTAAATTCACGGCCTTCAATTTTGGCATGGTAGCGCCCGTCACCGCCGAAAAAGTTATCCACCAGGATAAATACCAGCCGGGCTTCCATTGTTATCAGGCCTGTACCTTTCAATGGCCGGAAGCGCACCATATTTAAACTGGTAGGAACAAACAGTGTGTGCACATACTCGCCAAACTTAATCATCTGCACACCGTTAATGGAAACTTCTGCAGTCCGGCGCATCATATTAAACAGGCTGATACGCATATGGCGGGCAAAACGCTCGTTCACCATTTCAAGCGTTGGCATGCGGCCACGGACAATACGATCCTGAGACGAGAAATCGTATTCCATCGCCGCCTTACCCTGGCCATCAGCGGAATCGTCTATTTCTTCTTCTTCGACGTCATCCACCCCATGCAGCAGGGCATCAATTTCATCTTGTGACAATAAGTCAGTCACGGCTGCTCACTCTTATTGCATAACAAACTGGGTGAATAACACTTCTTCAACAACGACAGTGTTAACCACATTAATCATAGCTTCCTGCAGATCACTCAGCGCTTTGTTTTTCAGCGCATCACGACCAGCTGCAGAAGCCAGTTCATCCGCATTGGCACTGCTGAATGTTTTCAGCAGGCTGCTTTCTATCAAGGGCACATGCCGCCGGGCAACAGACTCATTATTAGCCCCCCGCACCAGCAGTTGAACCTTTATCTGAACCATCCGATCACGGCCTGCCCCAGGTACGTTGAAAATAAACGGCCTTGGTAACGGTACATAAAAAGCATCACCATAACCTGTATCAACCTGAGCCCCGGCAACATCTGATTGTGCCGCTGGCGCCGGTGCTGATGAGCTACCGGCAAACAGAAAAAAATAAGCCCCAGCAGCTACAGCAATCAGTACAACAACGGCAGCGATCAGAATAATGCCTTTTTTCTTTTTTCCGGCACCATCTACAATTTCCAGATCTTTTTCCGCGGCCATTAATGCTCCGTTATTTCATTTTTCATTATCAGTAACGGCATTA
>CAZXTH010000127.1:0-3114 GCA_964643585.1 uncultured Pseudoalteromonadaceae bacterium | reverse complement strand
AGTAAATCTCAACAGGGGTTTACGCGTAATAATCCACCAACCGGTCGCTGAGCCGGACATCCACTTTCACCAAATCAGCAGATTGTACTTCGCCCTCTCCCTGACTCTGGCTACCTGATGCCTGATGGCTCTGACCATGTTTTTGCTGTGCAGATTGCTGTTGTTGCTGCTGTTGAACCTGCCCTTCAGCAAGCTGAATGCCTTGCTGCTGCAGTAATTCCCTCAGCCGGGGTAACTGCTGTTCCAGTAATTCTTTCGCTTGTGGTTGTTGTACTAAAAACTGTACCGACGCCTGATCCTGCTGCATATTCACTTTAATCTGCATTTGCCCGAGTTCGGCCGGGTCCAGCCTGATTTCTGCAACCTGAATATTTTGCCTTACCATCAGATGCACACGCTCTCTTAGTTGCGTTGCGGCATCCTGTTGTAACAGGTTAAGACTTTGTTTTAGCTGTTCAGCCAGGCTTTTACTTTGCTCCGTTGCCAATGCTGGCTGAATATCGCGAACCTGCTGCCGTTGTTCAGCAACAGCAAGGGAATCGGCAAAATTCTCTGCCCTCGTTACAGCAGAGGCAACAGCTTGCTCAGTCGCTTTTACAGGAGCGGCAGACGCTTGAGACTGCTGGTTATTGTCTGAATCACGGTTATTCGCATTCCCTGTCTGATGGTTGCTTACCCGTTCGCTGCCTGAAGCCGTGCCTTTTTCACCTTTCAGTGTTTTGCTTTCAGTTGATTCATCCAAAGAAGCTGAAGGGCTTGCATTCTCTGCTTTAACAGGATTGCTTGCTGTCTGAATGCCGCTTGTTCTTTCTGTTGTCGCCTCAGCTTTTACTGGTGCTGTCATTTCAGCCGGCTTTTCAGTCACAGCGTTTCCATCATCAGTACCGGGAGTTTGACGGGAAGATACCTCTTCCAGAACTGATGTGGCTACTAACGGGTCTTTCTTCATGCCCGGAGATTCGGCACTGCGCTGTTCTGCTGTACCAGAATCATCCAGAGCTGCCGCAGCCTGCCCGGTTGTACTTCCTGTTACCACTACCGGTTTTTCTATCAGCTTCTCAGCCTCTGTTTCATCAGTAATATCAGCCTCAGCAGTGCTGTTCCGGGCAATATGATGGTCCTTAGCAGTAATAATACTGTCCGGCACAGGTAACTCCGAACCATCCGGCTGTAATTCATTTTCAGTAAGTAATTGCTCTTCTGGAATAATAGTATCAACCAAAGTGGTAATATCAGCTTCAGCCTGTTCCGCCGTGGGTATTTGCCAGTGTGTGCCAGTTTGTTCTGCCTGAGTAATTAATCCCAGTAACTGACTGGCCATGGCATTATGCCCTTCCATCTCTGCAGGCAGCTCTGTCGTGTCGTCTTTGCCGGAGAGCTGTAACGTTAGTGCGGCCAGAGCGGCAGAATTTTTCCGCTGTGCAATCGGAGCCTCTTCGGCATTAAAGCTGTTAAACAGCAAACTAAATGGATTATCACCACCTGTTTCTTCCATGCCAGCACTACTGCTATCAGCAGTAATTCCCGGCAATGCTTTATCTGCACCGCCAGTCAGCATAAAAGAAAACGATAAGCCTTCGGTCATTAAAACCTCCCGCCGGGCTGCCAGTTGAGCAGCTCCGGGAATTAAACAGATTGACATTCAGTTTGCTGAATCTTGCTTCTGCAATATTGTTACTGTCGTAAAATACTGACGGCAGAACTTTATACATCTCACATACAATTTTCAGGCCAGATTTTTAAGCACAACATCAGAGTATGCTAACAGACAATGGAATATGTTTATTCCGCTATACCTGTTCTGAAAGCTGCTGGCGGAAGTATTGCTGGGAAGCAAACTCATCTGCCATCTTCTGTTCCTGTTTAAGTAACTTTTGAAGCTCAGCTTCATCTGCGCGCTGTATCAGCAATTCAAAGGCTTTGCGTTTCTTCTGCATCGCCAGCCAGCTTTGTTTCCGTTGCTCTGCCGCTGCTCTGGCTTGTTGTACTGCTTTGCCTTGTTGTTGCAGTGCCTGATCAAGCTTGGCGATAAAATTCAGAAACTGATTAAACTGACGGCTTTGTAAACCCACACTGCCCTGTTGCTGACTTTGCTTAATGTAATCACTACGATAAGTTGCCAACCCTTGGTACTGTTGTTCGGCCTGCTGATAAAACTGCTGCGCTTTAATAAACTGCCCCTGCAGCTTTTCTTCACGTTCTTTCTGGATAGTAATCAGTAACTGTAAACGCTGACGCATAACTTACCTCCTGGCGGGAATCAATTGTGCCAGCCCTTGCAGGCTTTCATCATACGGCACGACATCATGCATTCCCTGTTGCAGAAACTGATTAATTTTTGGCATTAGTGCAATAGCGTTATCCAGTTGCGGATCTGAACCCCGAACATAAGCGCCAATCGCGATAAGATCTTTACTTTGCTGATAGCTGGAATACAGCTGTTTGATAACCCGGGCCAGTTGCTGATGTTCGCTGCTGGTGACCGCAGGCATAACACGGCTAATTGACTTTTCTATATCCACAGCAGGAAAATGACCTGCATCAGCCAACTGACGCGACAATACAATATGTCCATCCAGAATAGCCCGGGAGGCATCCGCAATCGGGTCTTGTAAATCGTCGCCTTCGGAAAGTACAGTATAAAATGCCGTAATGGAGCCCTGCCCCTCACCACCATTACCTGCCCGCTCGACCAGCGCCGGTAATTTGGCAAATACTGAAGGCGGGTAACCTTTCGTTGCCGGAGGTTCGCCTACAGCCAGAGCAATTTCACGCTGAGCCTGAGCATAACGGGTAATGGAGTCAACCAGCAGTAACACGTCCATACCCTGATCACGAAAATACTCTGCAACCTGTACTGCTGTTTCACACCCTTTCAGCCGCATCAATGGCGAAACATCTGCAGGGGCTGCAATCACAACAGAACGGGCCTTACCTTCTTCACCAAGAATTTCATCAATAAACTCTTTTACCTCACGGCCCCGTTCTCCTACCAGCCCAACGACGATGACATCGGCAGTAGTGCCCCTGGTCATCATCCCCAGAAGTACACTTTTACCAACACCACTACCGGCAAACAGCCCCATCCGCTGCCCCTTGCCAACCGTCATAATG
>CAZXTH010000126.1:3882-8687 GCA_964643585.1 uncultured Pseudoalteromonadaceae bacterium | reverse complement strand
CTCTGCTTAGCGGATAAAATTTCTGCAGGGCCTGATACAAAAATGCTTTGGGGTAAACCATTTCAACGGCAATGCGGATTTCCGGTTCCCAGCCTTGTTCGATGTTTTCTGCCAGTAACTCCAGATCTTCGACCTGTTGTGTCAGTGTCCGGGAACGACGAAGCATGACTTCACCTGCTGCTGTGAGATAGGCTTTGCGGCCACGTACTTCCAGCAGTTCAACCCCTAGCTGATTCTGCAATTTGGCTACAGCATGGTTTAACGACGACTGACTTTTATTTAATAGTTCCGCAGCCTGCGCATATCCTCCTGCATCAACAACTGCCTGCAGAATTCGCCATTGTTCCAGGGTGGAGCGTGGACGGTAGGGCATGGCTCTGTTGTTACTCCTGTTTCTGCCGTTAAGTTCTGGCAACCAGAACGGCTCGCAATGGCGCCGGATAGCCTTCAATGGTTTTACTATGATCAGTTGGATTCAGAAAATCAATCAGACTTTCATTTTCCATCCAGTCGGTTTTGCGCTGTTCATCAAGGCTGGTATGGTTCATGTCTACAACCTTAACCTCTTTGAATCCCACACGCTCCAGCCAGCGGGTAAGGGCTGCCGTACTGGGAATAAACCAGACATTGCGCATTTTTGCATAACGGTCTTCCGGCACCAAAGCGGTATGTTCGTTACCTTCTACAACCAGTGTTTCCAGTACCAGCTCTCCTCCGGAACGGAGTTGATTTTTCAGCTGCTGTAAAAAATCAAGCGGAGAACGGCGGTGATAGAGAACTCCCATAGAGAACACGGTATCAAATTGCCGTAAAGCCGGCAGATCATCAATGCCAACCGGTAACAGATTAACTGCCGGATCAGGATTAAAATGACGGATAGCCTGAAACTGGGCATAAAACAATTGTGACGGATCAATGCCCACTACAAATTCTGCTCCTTCACCGCGCATCCGCCACAGGTGATAACCACTGCCACAGCCTACATCCAGCACATAACGATTTTGTAGAGAACTGATATGTGGCAGTACTCTGTCCCATTTCCAGTCTGAGCGCCATTCGGTATCTATTTCAATACCATGTATTGAGAATGGGCCTTTGCGCCAGGGTTTGAATTGCTGCAGTAAATAGCGTATCCGCTCTGCTTCGCCATTACTGATATCTTCAGCCAGTCCGAAACGCACGGCTTGCTTAAGTTCCTTTACAGAAGGAGACGTTACAGGCAAGTGATTAATGACTTTCTGCCAGCTGGCAAAGTCGCCGTGCAGAGCTTCGCGTGACCAGGCTGCCAGTTGTGCCGGCAAAGTTTCCAGCCACGGATGCAGGCGGTTAGTCGCAAGCTGAGCATAAAATGGAGAGAAATCGAGCATAAGTCCGGCCTGTATAACGTTAAAGACGATGGTAATAACTTCCTGAAGGGGGTAGTTTACTGGAACAGTCAGGTATGGCGTAGTAATTTAGCTGCTAAAATTTCTCAGATTACTATTTTTAGCGGAGAGGCTGTTTCTTTTTCCAAGCCAATATAGCGTAACCAATACTTGAGAATCCCACTAAACCTACTAGTTGATAAACCGGCATTATGGCAAAAATCAGAGCTGCCTGACCATCAGTATCCGGCACAACATTAAGTGATTCCAGATAAAAGGGAAGCGGTAAGACGCTGGTAATAGTTCCTGATACAGGTATTACCTGACTTTTCAGTTTTCCTGCCAGTTGGAGAATAGCGATAAACAGAGGCAGGAGCATAGGAAAGGTTAACCAATACCAGCTCAACCAACTGGCATGCTCAGTGATATAAATAACTGTGCCCAAGGACAGTGCTATTAATGTAGCAGGAAGATATTTGATGATATCAGCAAGCTGCATATGATGGCTTCCTTATTATTTTTGTTATTTGGGCTCATTCATCATGGTAATCAATATCTTTTTCATACTCTCAGTTATTAGATGGGGGAGTTTGATAACTGTGTTTTATCAGAGAGTAGGTGAGCAGGGCAATAATGATAGCGGGCATACCAACATAGAAATATGCCAAAATATTGTGAGCAGCTGCGAGCTTATGCGGATGAGTTGTTATGCTGTCGTAATAGCTATTCAACAGATAAATAACGATTAAAGGAACTGGAAAGATAATTAGCCAGCCTAAGCGCCACTTTATAAAGCTGGCTAGCGCCCCAAGAGTAACGGAGCCTAAAATAAGTATAATCCAGAATAGCACGATACCTCTCTTGT
The DNA here is from genome assembly GCA_964643585.1 of uncultured Pseudoalteromonadaceae bacterium. GTDB lineage: Bacteria > Pseudomonadota > Gammaproteobacteria > Enterobacterales > Alteromonadaceae > Alishewanella. Next base: position 6,458 of record CAZXTH010000126.1, on the reverse strand, counting down.
AGAGTTGTATTGTTTTCTGATGATTCTAGCTGTGTTACTACCTTATGTCATATTGTCGTGTTTTGCTGGTTTTATTTAATTGCTAGCATTGAGCAGAAGTTAAAACACTGAAACCACAGGCTGTGAACGCTGAACCCTGCTTGCTGTAAGCGTTGCTGATGGGTTTGCAGAGTGTCAGGCCGCATGACATTCTCAATAGCTGTGCGTTTCTGGCTGATTTCCAGTTCGCTGTAACCATTAGCCCGTTTAAAGTCGTGGTGCAGGTCAATCAATAGCTCGTTAGCTTCTTCGGTCCCGCCAATAAATTTTTCTGACAAAATCAGAATGCCGCCTGGTTTCAGCCCATTATAAATCCGCCTGATTATGGCATCGCGGTCATCCGGGGGCAGGAATTGCAGAGTAAAGTTCATAACAACTACTGCTGCATTGTCGATGCTGATATCACGGATATCTGCCAGTACTACATCAACCGGCAACTCTGAACGGAAAGCCTGTAAATGACGTTCGCAGCGTTCTGTCATGGCCTGGCTGTTATCGACAGCAATAAGTTTAGCGCCGTTTACGCTGATATTACGCCGCATTGCCAGGGTTGCTGCACCAAGTGAACAGCCTAAATCATAATAATGGCTGTCGGGCTGCTGGTAGCGGTTGGTTAGTTTTCCGATGGTCTGAATAATTGTCTGATAGCCGGGAACAGAACGCTGAATCATGTCCGGAAATACTTCAGCTACTTGTTCGTCAAAACGGAAGTCTGCGATATGCGCCAGCGGTTCGGTATAAATATGATCTTTTACCATGATACAAAAACAAAAAGCGGTCAGGGCGCCTAGTTTACCTTAAATCTGAGCAGCATGCTGAGCTTTGGTTGTTATGTAACCCTATCTTTACGTTATAGCGTCTGCTTATTAGCTTGTGGTTGATTAACTCTTGCCGGTAGATCATCTAGTATCTGGGCTGATAATTAGAAGGCTGGCAAACAAGTGAATATTACTTAGTTAAGCAGCAGCCAGCTTACTCTAAGCTAATCGTTGGAGCCTGCAAGGGGGTATTTACAGCGTGTTAGTGTGAGTAAGGTGATGGATGCTTAACCTTTATTTTTCTATCAGATGACCAGTCGCAATATAAAATTCAATCAACAGGTTACATATGAATAAGGCAAGTCAGTATGTTTCAAAAACGCCTGACCCTAATGGCGTTATTGCCTGGACTGACAGCGAAAATCAGGTTTGGCATGATCTGATAGAGCGTCAGCTGGCATGTATCGAAGGCAAAGCCTGCGATGAATATATGGCTGGATTAGCCCAGCTTAACTTACCCCGGGACCGGGTACCCCAACTGGCTGAAGTCAGCGAAGTATTGCTGCGGACGACTGGCTGGCGGTGTGCGGCTGTTCCGGCATTAATCAGTTTTGATAAGTTCTTTGCTTTGCTGGCAGATAAACAGTTTCCTGTAGCGACTTTTCTGCGGCGGCGCGAAGAGTTTGATTATTTGCAGGAGCCGGATATCTTTCATGAGATTTTCGGCCATTGCGCAATGCTGACTAACCCGGCTTTTGCAGAGTTTACCCACCGTTACGGGCAGCTGGGTTTGGCTGCATCAAAAGAAGATCGGGTATTTCTGGCCAGACTTTACTGGTTTACTATTGAGTTTGGTTTGCTGGAAACTGCACAGGGGCTGCGTATTTACGGTGGTGGTATTCTGTCATCTCCGGGGGAGACCCAGTATGCACTGACATCAGCTCAGGCGGAGCGTAAACCGTTTGATGTACTTGATGTATTACGCACACCATATCGCATTGATATTATGCAGCCGGTCTATTTTACCATTAAGCATATTGATCAGTTATTTGATATTTCCAGGCTGGATATGATGGCTCTGGTAGCCGAAGCTCGTGCTCTTGGGCTGCATCCGGCAAAATTTCCTCCTAAAAACCAGCCGCAACAGAAAGCAGGGTAGTGTATGTCTGAATTAATAACAATGAAATGTGAAGCCTGCCGGGCTGATGCTCCAAAAGTCAGCGAGCAGGAACTGCCACAGCTAATACGCCAGATCCCGGATTGGGTACCAGTGGTCAGAGATAACGTAATGCAACTGGAAAGAGAGTTTACCTTTAAAAACTTTAAACAAGCCTGGGCATTTCATCAGAAAGTGGCAGAGCTTGCTGAAGCGGAAGGCCACCACCCAGCATTACTGCTGGAATGGGGAAAACTAACAGTGACCTGGTGGTCACATTCAATTCGTGGTTTGCATAAAAATGATTTTATCTGCGCAGCCAAAACAGATGCTTTACTGGCGCAATAGTTTTTAGCCTCAGTTTGCCAACAGACCCTTAATCAGTATGTATGGCCGGAAGTACTTGAACCTTAAAACAGGTTAGAGATGTTCCGGCTGGACCCGCTGTTTCTCTGTGGCTACCCGATAATAAATCAGGGATGTTTACATCAATACTACACAGTGTCGCCAGCTTCTTCAGGAGACTGGCTTTTCTGTCAAATGTTCATATTTCTTTACAAAATAACTGGTTTATTAGTACAGCTATGTCTTATTATGAAGTGATATATCGCGTTTGAGGTCTG
>CAZXTH010000126.1:3462-3872 GCA_964643585.1 uncultured Pseudoalteromonadaceae bacterium | reverse complement strand
GATCCAATGTCAGAACCGGTTGGGGTTGGCTCAGGAAGTATTGAATATCCTGGTCAGCTATCAGCTGGATTTAAGAGGTATTGAAGTTGATGCGGCGTTAAGCCGTTTGTATGTGTCGTTTCCGACCGTTAATTTTGAGAAATTTCAGGAGCTGATGACCCGGATGCGCCGTATTCCCGGCGTAGAAGATGTTAAAACCACGGCTTTTATGCCCTCAGAGCGTGAGCATAACGAACTGAGTACGTTGCTGCGTATTTTACCGGACGGGTTGATCGCAATTGATGTAAAAGCGAATGTTACTGTCATTAATGAAGCAGCTCTGGAAGCGTTATCTGCCAAGCGTGATGATATCCTGCATCAGTCGCTACAGGGAATGGTAAAAGGGTTTAATTTTCAGCGCTGGCTGGAAG
>CAZXTH010000126.1:617-3452 GCA_964643585.1 uncultured Pseudoalteromonadaceae bacterium | reverse complement strand
GGAAGGTGATGAGGTTCTGGCACAGACCCGCCGGCTGGAAATTCACAGCAAACGTTTTATTGCAGATATTCTGCCGGTGATGGTGCCGGATGAAACGGGCCACGAAATTCTGGCGGGTGCTGTGATAAACCTGAAATCTGAAAGCCGGTTGGGTGAGCATATCGTGGCGTTTAAAAAAGGCGATCAGGAAAGCTTTAATACATTACAGGCCAGCAGTAACGGCATGCGCCGCGTAGTTCGTGAAGCAAAAAAAATGGCCCTGCTTGATGCACCGATTCTGATCATGGGAGAAACCGGCACCGGTAAAGAATTACTGGCCCGGGCCTGTCATGCTGCCAGCAGCCGTAATGGTAAGCTGTTTCTGGCAGTACCCTGCGCATCTATGCCGGATAATGTGGCTGAATCTGAATTATTTGGTTATGCCGCCAATGCTTATCCCGGAGCGAACGAAGGGAAAAAAGGTATCTTTGAACAAGCTAATGGTGGCACGGTATTTCTGGATGAAGTAGGCGAAATGTCTCCCCAGCTGCAAACCAAGCTGTTACGTTTTCTGCAGGATGGCAGCTTCCGCCGGGTGGCAGATGAGAACGAAGTTAAAGTTGATGTCCGGGTGATCTGTACTACACAGAAAGATTTACCGGGCATGGTACAGGAAGGCCGGTTTCGTGAAGATTTGTTCTACCGGCTGAATGTGCTGACACTGGAGCTTCCACCATTACGCGAACGCAAGCAGGATATTATTCCGTTAGCTGAGTTTTTTATTGCCCGCCATGCGGCCCGGCTTGGCCGCAAACCGCCCAGGTTGACAGAAAGCTGCAGTCAGTTTTTACAGCTTTATCCGTGGCCGGGTAATGTCCGGCAGCTGGAGCATGCGTTGTACCGTGCAGTAACCCTGCTGGAAGGCTCTGAGCTGGACCGGGATGATTTGCAACTGCCCAGTTATAACAATGACCACGGTTATCTGGAACAGGAGTTTGAAGGCACGCTGGATGATGCTGTACGGCAGTTTGAAGCCAGTTTACTGCGTAAGCTGTTTCCGGCTTATCCAAGCTCACGCCAGTTAGCCAAAAAATTGGGGCTCAGCCATACCGCTATCGCTAATAAACTACGGGATTACGGTATCAGCCGTAAGAGCGTAAAAAGTTAAATACAGCCAGTGCTGAAAATTTTACTGCCCAAAGGCCACCGTATTAAACCGGTGGCCTTTTGTTTTCAGGTAAGCTGTGGCGATTTTGCTTATCTCTCAGTTGTTTCTGTCGCTATTTACTCCATGCTGAAACAACGCTGTATGGCTTTTTGTACAAAAAGCCCTGCTGGCCGTTAATAACCTCTGTTAACGCTCCCTCTTCCTTTTTTGTTACTACCACGCATGATAGAGAACTAAAAGCAGACCTTATATCAGTTGCTGAACCTGAACCAGAGTTATGCAAATGCTATCAGGTTAGAAATAACTAATAATTATCAACAGGAGTTTAAAATGGCTGACAAGATTAATCCGTTGGGGACGGATGGTTTTGAATTTGTGGAATATACCGCAGCCGATGCGCAGGGTATCCAGAAATTAAAAGATCTTTTTACCTCACTGGGATTCAGTGAGGTTGCACAGCACCGTTCAAAACAAGCCTGGCTGTATAAGCAGGGCGATATTAATTTTATCGTTAATGGCGAGCCTAATTCACAGGCTGAAGAGTTTGCCCGTATTCATGGCCCCAGTGTTTGTGCGATGGCATTTCGTGTTAAAGATGCCGCTTCAGCATTTGAATATGCTATAGCACAAGGTGCCAAACCGTATAAGAATCAAGTTGGCCCGATGGAGCTGAATATTCCGGCTGTTTACGGTATTGGCAGCAGCCTGTTGTATTTTGTTGACCGTTACGGCGCAAACTCTGTCTATGATGTTGACTTTAAATACTACGACAACTGGCAAACCAAAATGGCAACTCATGGTGTCGGGCTGGAAGTGATTGACCATCTGACACATAACGTTATGCGCGGCAATATGCATGTCTGGGCTGGCTTTTATGAGCGTATTGGTAACTTCCGGGAAATCCGCTATTTTGATATCGAAGGAAAACTGACCGGACTGGTATCTAAAGCGATGACTGCACCTTGCGGCAAAATCCGTATTCCGATTAATGAATCATCTGATGATAAATCCCAGATCGAAGAATTTCTGCGTGAATACAAAGGCGAGGGAATTCAGCATATCGCGCTGACAACCGACAATATTTATAAAACAGTAAGCACATTACGTAGCCGTGGTATGGATTTCATGCCAACACCGGATACTTATTATGATCGTGTAAATAACCGCGTGCAGGGGCATAGTGAAGATCTGGATAAGTTACGTGAGTTACGGATTCTGATTGATGGCGCGCCTGAAAAAGATGGCATTCTGTTGCAAATTTTCACTCAGACCGTAATCGGCCCGGTATTCTTTGAAATTATTCAGCGTAAAGGTAACGAAGGCTTTGGCGAAGGTAACTTTAAAGCGCTGTTTGAATCTATCGAAGAAGATCAGATCCGCCGCGGAGTGCTGAGCAATGCGTAAATGGGCTTCCTTTCCGCTGAAAGAAGGTGAAGTTTCCAGACAGGCTCATGCCGACTTTCCGGAACAGGCGATTTATGAGCGTGAAACCGGCCGTAGTGGCTTTTTCGGCCCGGCAACGCATTTCCATCATCAGCATGCGCCGACCGGCTGGATTGATTGGCAGGGAGACTTGCGCCCCCGCTTATTTGATTTTAATGCAATAGATGGCAACAGACAGTTATCACCGTGGGCAGTGCCATTACTGTTAAATAATGCCTACTGTAAAGTCAGAACATGGCGTCTGG
>CAZXTH010000126.1:0-607 GCA_964643585.1 uncultured Pseudoalteromonadaceae bacterium | reverse complement strand
TAATGCCGATGGTGACGAGCTGTTATTTATCCATGAAGGTACAGCAGAGCTTTATTGCGATTATGGGCATATGACGGTCCGGGAAGGCGATTATGTGGTTATTCCCCGTTCAACCATGTGGCGGCTTGAGCCTGTTGAGCCTGTTTTTGTACTGCTGATTGAAGCAACGAATGATTCTTACCAGTTACCGGAGAAAGGGTTGGTGGGGAATCATGCGATCTTTGATCCGGCGATGCTGGATACACCGAAGATTGACGATGCATTTAAGGCCCAGTATTCAGAGCAGCAATGGCAGGTTCAGGTTAAACGCCACGATCAGTTGTCGGTAATTACTTATCCGTTTAACCCGCTGGATGCCATTGGCTGGCATGGTGATCTAGCCGTGATGCGGATTAACTGGCGCGATATCCGGCCTTTGATGAGCCACCGTTATCATCTGCCGCCATCAGCTCATACTACTTTTGTAGCGCAGCGGTTTGTGATCTGTACTTTTGTACCTCGGCCAATTGAAAGCGACCCCGGCGCATTAAAAGTGCCGTTTTATCATAACAACGACGATTATGATGAAGTGCTGTTTTACCATGCCGGTGATTTTTTCAGCCGTGAC
>CAZXTH010000125.1:0-8690 GCA_964643585.1 uncultured Pseudoalteromonadaceae bacterium | reverse complement strand
AGGCTTGGCTGGAGCCATTATTCGAACAACTACACCTTCCCTAACGGTTTGGCTCGCATAGTATCGGGCAAACAGGCGGCTGAGAAATCCAACTGATTCGAACCCTTGTCCACTTTGCTCTGGAGGAGTGCAGTCAAACTCAAGCGCAACCAGTCGGTCTCCCTCTACCACTGCTCTCGGTTCCCCTGTTTCCCAGTCGCCATACTGCATCACTGCCCATGCAATCTGCTGGTCTGATTGGTTCGATAGTTCGAATCCAGCGCTGAATATCTGAGCATTACCGATGGCCACATGCACAGTGCCATCTGATGCAATTGAGCTTGTTCGCTCAGGGTTCATCATAAGGCGAAGAAGAAGGGGCGCTCTTATACCAATTGATTCATCACCTAACGATGCCAATTCGCTTACTTTGATAGCTTCCATCATATCAAGGGAAAGATTACCGCCATCAGGAGCTAGTTTTTCAGGATCTACCAGCGTCCAAATAGACCAGCGAGCCCAAAATATTGCAAGTTTTAGGGTGCCTCCCGCTGCTGAAACGTAACGGTTGAGAGATTTACGATAGTCACGATTTAGGATGCGCCGGCGCTGGCGAAAGGCATTTTGCTCATAGACGTTTTTCACCTCTATGAGCCAATTTCTTCCATCCTTTAGGACTACTCTGAAATCAGGGGGTTGCATCTTTTCAGGTGAAAAAATGCGCCCACCATCCTCAGGCTTGATTAGTTGGATTTGCCCCAAACTGATGACAAGTGCCTCAAACATCGCTTCAGCACGCTGACCTTGGAGGAGTATTGGGTCCTTCAGGGCCAGATCTATTGCTTTTTCAACATGTAACCCGAAGGCAGGTCGTATTGAGGCATCATTCAAATTGATATTGTTCCCTTCACCGAATCGGGCGAGTTCGCGCAATAGGTCGAAAGGCTTGCTCATGACTTTGCTTCCTTGGGGTTTAACCAATCAAGGATTTCCTTGCAGGTGCCTGGATCGCCCAAGTCGGCGATGAGGGCGTCTTCGGCGCATTCGATCGGGCCGGCATTTACCCATGCAAGCGATGAATGACCCTCGGGAAGCAATTTCTCAATGATTGATTTAGAAGGCTTGCATAAATTCACTGCTGGCCAGAGCATTAGAAGAATAAGTCCTCTCCGCTTGGGATTGGCAGCTATTTTACGAGCAATCTCTATGCGTTTAGAAGATGATGCTCGACAAGAGACAATGAGGGTAAGTATGCCAGCAATTTTTGGTGTACGTGTTAACAGAAAATCTGCCGTGATTTCGTCGATCACTAACATATCTAATACATCTACATTCGCCAGCATTGCGTGTGCTGCTGAATGCATAACATTAATTCGGCCTGGTGTAACAGCGAGTTCAAAAAGTCTGCTTTGGAAGGTGTGACCACCTTGTGCAGCGATCACCTTGAATAGCCCTGTACGTACTACCTTGTCAGAAGTGTCAAGAGCGATCTTTTGTAGTTTCTCAAGGATGGTGATGTTTATCGGCCGAAGTTGGCCGATCGCATCGACTGCGGAGCGTGCGATCGGAAAATGATCGTCCTCGCCGTAATGCAGTGATGATGAAGACCACTGATCCTGCACAAGCTCTAATAGCGCTGGAAGGTGGTCCAAATGAGGTTTGGTAGAGAGTAAATGAACCAATGCCTTTCGCGTTGGACTGCCATTGGCATTTACCAAAACGAGCAAATCCGCTGGCAGTGGTGTAGGAGCATGCTCTCCTACTGAGGTAAGTGCCTTTGCTACAACATGAGAAAATCGATGTTCCAATGAATCGATGACAATATCATGGAAGCCAAGAGCTATAGCGGCTTCAAGTGCATTGACACAATTATCGCATTCGTTGCTATTGGCGAGTATCCACTCAATATCATTGCGTACAGAGTCAGGTATATCTAGGTGCCGAAGAATGCGCAGCGCTCGCACACTAGAACTTGTAGTACAAACAGTATTTTCCAACAAATCTTTCGCAGTCTCAGAGAGAGGCTGCCGTTCCCTGTCTGCAGTGTTCTGGGCAGCTCCACATAACTCCTGCAGTTCTGGTCTGAGGTTATTCATTGCAGCTGTAGCTGCAATCGCAAGCTTAACTCCTTCATCCGTTCTTTGATTCTGAATATAAGCAAGGTCAATCATCAGCTCAATAATCCGTTCATGATTGCCTGTTTGATGTAGCTCATCAATGATAGAGTTTAGAAAGTTAGGCGCTTGTTCAACGAGACATGCCAATGAAGCCTGTCGGACATCGTTCAGCAAGGAGCCATCGCGTACACGTGAAAGTAGTCGACTAAGATACTGTTTGTCCCAATGCTGCATGAGAACAAACCACAGGGTGCTTTCTTCTTCGCTATTAAATGCAGCTATGAAGGCACCAGCCATTTCCTCCTGTGATATAGCCTCTGTTTTTGCGCTGTTCATGAAAGAGCACATCCACTGGGGAAGGAGATGCTTAGCATGACGATGTTGTGCGAGGCTCCTCCATCCTTTAACCTCACGAGCACGCTCTGTGTATGCTTTCACGAACTCCCATGCTGTATGGCCCTCGTCGTTTTCCGACAAATGCTCAGCATAATCGCTGTTGTAGACATCGTTGATAATAGCTAAACGGGTCTCATTCGCTCTTTTTTGCTCTTCTTCAGAAGGTATAAGTTCTTCAACCGCCATATCAAGAATAGACTCAAATCCATCTATATCTCGCAATGCCCCTGTTGCAATCACTCCTGCTGAGTATGTGTATCCGTAATGTACAATCGCAGTTGCTGCTTCTAGATAGTCAGGTGTTAAGTTCGGGGCCAGACGGTCGAGGTCATTGATGAAATTTTTGCTGTAATGCTCCCGAGTTTCAGGCAATATTTCTCGAATGAACCGACTGGCTATTTGAGAAATTTTTGAATCTGCACGTAGTCGTTCATACCAGGCATCTGGCAGATCTGGTGCTTCCCAACAAATTAGCCCGAAAAAACTTTTATCTGGTCGATTAAGAAGATAGCGAGCGAGTTCTGCAGTATTGGAATTTTTCGATCCAGATTTGGCCGCAAGGTCCATATGCTCGCTGAGAGAGCAGGAGGTATCAGCGAGGCGATCAGCTAACCAAATGTCGATTTGGTCTGCTGCTGATTTTTTCGGAGTGAATTCTAGTTCTGGAATGTAATGTGCTGCTGCTACCACGCGGGCTGCAACGCCTGCCCCCCAGCTTACTCCCGGCTCATCGGAGTCCGTCAGTACATCGAGAAAAACACGTAATGCACGTTTTGTCCGAGTTGAGTGACGCTTGAGCGCACCTTCAATACCAGCCTCAACGCGAGGATGGTAGTAAGATATATGCTCATCCTTCAAACGAAGATTACGCGCTGCGATGAAAAAATCTATCAATGGCGTTATCCCATTTGAGAAGTCTGAATGTTGCTCTGAAAGTTGCAGTTCCAAACTACGAAGTATTTTTAAAGAGAGACGGTTACTAGCTTTCAGAAATGCCCAGATTACAGCTGCAGCTGATATATTTTCCCGCTGTTCGATCTGCAGAATTACTGTTTGCTCGATGGATTGTTCGTGCGCTTTGGCAATTGCATCGGATATGAAGTTTTGTTCGTTTTTTTTCTTTGAACGTTCTGTTGCGCGCAAAGCGTCGAAAAATTTCTCAATTTCAAGTGGAGTCGCCAACTTGTCGAGAACCTGTTTCTCTGCAGAGGAAGCTAGCAGATGAAGATCCCTGGGTAAGGCATCGATTCTTCTGCGATAAAGTTTTTGTCGCTCAGGTTTCCCATACTGTTCTGCTTCAAGACGGATGATCCACTGGTCAACAGATTTCAGCGCACCAGACGCACTTGCTACGTCTAGTCTGCTCGTGGCAATGACCATGCTGTCCGCACGTGCTGATGACATATATCGGGCAAGTTCATCGTTCCAAGGTCGACTTGCCGGGTCAAAATCATATCGACCCCAAGGATCTTCAATGTCGTAAAGAACTGGCTTGGATGTACGGTCATCACGCAATTGTTGCGGTCCACAACGTATTGGAATACGTGTCAAACCGGGGATTTCGCGGCGAAGTTCCTCGAATATCTTGCTAGTTGTGAGAGTTTTTCCTGTTCCTGACTGGCCTATAATCAGTGCTGCGTAGTTGGGTGCCCCCATGGCATCTCGTAGCTCTTTCCAGTTTTTAGGATGTACGTAGTCGTCGAGCTGAGGTGAGTCAGCCAGATAGCCATCATGACTTCGGATGACCTGAGCAAGTTCCTCTCTGTGCCATCGACCCTCACCAGCGCGTCGGACGCGTAACTTTGCTTCGTCGCGAAGTTTTTGCAAGCACTCAATCCAGCGTGAGTTCGGCACTCCAAATCGTTCAATAAGAAGTCGTTTGATTTCTTGAACCAAACGATCTTCATCCAGATTGTCGATGACGGCAATCCGTCCATCTGCATTTGCCGGAAGTATTTTCGTTGTAGAGGTAGGTAGGCTCTTCTTCTTTTGAGGCCAGCTTCCTGCGCGTTTTACCCTCAGGGTTCTTGCTTCTCCGTTTACCGCCGCACTAGTAACGAGTACATATCTGACTGCGGGGTCGGCAAGCCGCCGAACTGCAGATAGCCGAGTGTCGCTGCCATGCTTTAACAGACGGTTAATACCGTTGATGGTCCAGGCATCGCCGCTGCGTAGCTTGACCTGAACGACAAGAGTGTAGTCATCCAGGCCAACTCGCGTCGCTACGCGTCCAGGTTCATTGTCTGCCAGTTGTGCTTCAAGATCCTCTTCGGAGCCAGGCTCGAGCTCTACCATCTGTGTCAAACCGGAGCCGAGCATCAGGTCTAGAGCCAGCCATATAGAGACATCAATTTGATAGTCATAGCCAGCAAGTGAGCGGGCACCTGACCCAGAGCTTTCTTCTTCCATGTTTTTAGTCCATTGTTGAGGGCGCGCTAATTACAACACAGCCATCAATTCCTTCAATCTTTAAGATGCCTTCCTTGAATTTGGAGTGCTCTTGCGTTGCGCGTGTTCTGTCCCATAAGAAGCTGACGATTCGCGCATCCTTGTATTTTGTGTCGGCACGGTAGAGTGATGCGTCTTCAGCGATCTCTCCAATAAGCATAGGAAAGGTTTTTTTGGAGTCTTTCCGGAACTTCACCTCAATAATCGTATGTAGTGCGGGCAGATAGAGATCAATACGCGGATTCTTCTGTCCAACAGGCTGAAGGTTCACTTCGTCCGCGATGTCATTAAAGATTGGTGCCAGCAGTACATAGAGTAGGTTCTGGACGTGATATTCATTCTCTATAGGCCATTTGATCGGCACAGCACCTCTGGTGCGGCCAGCATCCTCCCATGTCCAGCGCTTGAGACCAACTGAGATATGCTCCAGAAATTCAATAAGATCATCGAGGTTCCATCCCTTCGGTGGTACGACAGCTACGTCCTGATTGACTTGATCGAATACATAGACCATTAAACTCAAGAGTGCAGTTGAAGCCCCTCCTTGTGCCTGTGCCCGAAATTCACCCATGAAGCCGTTGATGAGGGAAAGGCGGCTCTGGTGATCCTCGATACGTAGTATCTTCTGATAGTGAAGAAACAGAGCCACACATGCGCTGGCACAGACAACAGACTCACCGGAATGGACAAACATCGCGATATCTTTCTCGAATAGATTCAGGTGATTGCCGTCTACTTGCTGCTCTAGAAATCCTGAAGTCCAGTTCTCGAACTCACGATTGATGCGTGTGTCGCCAATTTGTTCAATCAGCCATTTTACAGCCAGAACACCAAAGACGTCTGATACCCATGGTCTTGGAGTAGAGTCGATCTTTGCTGCCTGTCCGAGCAACCGAGAGATATCTTGACTTGAAGGCGTTTCATTTAGAATTCGAAAGCCTGAGATTGCGCAACGCTGATACAAAGACAGAGTTGAGAGCTCGAAGATCGGAAGGCTCTCAGATAATCCCAGAAAATACAGGAAGCAGGACTTAAATGGATCCGTTTGCGCGCCTTCGTATGCTTTTAGATATAGATACTCGCGTAGCTGGTACGTGTTGTCTTTTTCTACAGAAACCATTGGGATTGTCCTATCTTCCCGATCATCACTGAGTCATTCCAGCCAGGAAGCTGGTTTAGCCATCCTAGATTCCGAGCTATAAGATCTGAATAGCTTATTGTCACTGGCATGGGATTTGGGAAATAGCTTCGCCAAGAGTGTGATGCGAAGCTGTAAATCTGTGTGCTCAGATACTTGATGTCCTTGAAGGTCGAGTCTTTGTGAACATCGAGAATTATTCCTCGCGGATGTCCGTCCGTATCTTGTCGCAATTCCCGTTGGCCTATCAGGTAGACGAGCATTTCGTGCTTGGATAGTTGGAATGTTTTTCCACGTGGTGGAGCTAGTCGCCCCTTTTGCTCAATGGCTGTAGTGGAATCAAACATGTGAAGCCCGTGATCTTCCGAGATTTTCAGAAATGCATACTCGATCTGATATTCACGGTACCTGTTGATAACAGAACGAACAGCTTCGATCTCTTCTTTGTTGAACTTCTTAACCTGAGCATGAAAAATCAAGCGGATCGTGTCGCCTTTCTGCCAATTCATACGCTTCTGAATTTTTTCAATGGTTTCATCGAGAACCGAAGTCAGGGCTTCGCAATAAGCTTCTGGTACGACAGCCTTGGATGTGTTTGAAACTATATAGCTGCCATCACCGGAGAAAACTGTGGTAATGCCCATAACCCTTTGGCCGTGGGGGCCACGCTCCTGTCCGATGTTCGCACTACCGATGCCAATCACCAGCTCGTGGGAAAGCGTTGGGGATGACTTCAGCAGCCACGGAACGCCTCCCATTTTCGCGTAGCAGGCCAACGCCATATTATTGAGCGAATAGCTGAGCGAGTAATCGGGCTGAGAGAGAAGCTCTATTGTGAAATCCTGTACTGGAACTTGATGCAGGAAAAAAAGACTTTTACCCAGATAGTACGGATTTTCCGTAACCTTGAGCTTCTTGAAAGACTGCCGAACCTGTACGAGGGCCAGATCCCAGCGTCCACCATCGTCCGCTTTCTTTCGGATCGCAACCTCGATGGCACTTTTGTATGCTTCCATATTGTCTGCAGCTGTTGCGAATACTTCAACACGACTAGTTCCAAGCGCGAATTTACCCTCAAGCCCGTTCTTGAAATACTTGCTGTTCGATATACCTTTCAGGAACTTGTGAACAAATTGCTCAATGCGTCCCTTATCGTGCTGCGCACATATCACGCAGATCGCAGGATCGTTCCTGTCGAAAGTGCGTTTTGTATAGGGGCCTGACTGTGTCAGCCCCTTTTCGACCCAATCGGCTTCGCCGTTGTCATTAAAAATAAATACCGGCTTCTGCATTTGTCCGCAATCTTTCTGGATATTGGGTGAGTCTTCGATTTCAATGCGTGTGCCGTTAATCAATGGGATGGTCTTTGACTGGATGTAGGTCTTGAGCCTGTTGATGTGCTTCTTCTTATTCTCGCCTCCATTGAATATGGAGATGGATTGTCGTATGCGCTCAATGATGGCATCTTTTCGTGTGCCATGCGTGTGGAAAATGAAATCGTCGAAGTTCGTCCGATTGGCCTCCAAGAAAGTATCCTTCGCATCAGTTTGAACGATCTGTCCGTCGGGTCGCGTGACAGAAAGTGTCTCGCCAGTTACACCGCTAACTGCTCCTAGAAGTTTCTTATATCCGTCGTGCTGCTCAGTGACGACATACCGTCCCATGAGATCGAATCCGGCATTGAGGAAGAACAAACCGCTCTCTTTTATGACTTTGCGTGTTGTGCAATCAATAACGAGGTATGGATGGCCCTGAATAATCCGTGTGTCAATTGAATATTTAGCGCAGATTTTGAACGGGTAAGTTTCGCCAAGAATCGGTGTTAGAATATTATCTTCTGGTTTAGTGCTTATCAGCTCGATGGGATTAAAACCGGAAGGGTTGCGGCCCAGAGCGGCGAGATGCCGAGTCATTCCATCCTTGACCAGTGAACAGAGGATACCGAAGTTGTCCTTGAGTGTTATTGTCTGCGATGTGCCAGACCAAGGGAATGTACCATCCATTGAGAAGATTAGGATGTTGTTACCTTGACGGCGGAACGTGTGCGTTTTTCTGTGGCTTGTGCGGAGGTCATCCAAGGTTTCCTTGTTATAAGGTATCTGGCGGACTTCAAGTTCCAACTCGGGGATTTTCAGCGGGAATGCGTTTAGTTCAATTGGCAAAACTCCCTCCTTTCTACGTCCATGATATTTTCACTAATAATTACAGCGGCAATTGCTCTTGCTAGAAGAGATAGTTTGTCGCTTTACCGGATCCATCGTAAGTCCATTCTTTTCTGCCGCATCACTAACAACGCATGCTGTGTAGATCTTCTTGGTTCCGGAAAATGGTTTCCTGCGCCTCAGCTAATGCGAAGTGTGACTGACGCCGTTGTTGTATTACGTTTGGGTTCTAAGGCCGTAAAGTACTTTATTGTTGACATGACCTAAACACTCTCGTATCAGATGTTGCACCAATTTACATCAAGGTGATGCATTGATCTAGTCATGATATGTGCTGTTTAACTCTTTGCTACATCGGTAAGAAAGACGCTGGCCTGCGCCACAGCTTGCTGCAACCGGTTGCGCAAAAGCGTGCCATCCTCGATGCTGGCGTTGGGTCGTCCGCATGTC
>CAZXTH010000124.1:0-8791 GCA_964643585.1 uncultured Pseudoalteromonadaceae bacterium | reverse complement strand
TACACCGTCATCGTCCCAGCCATGCTCATCATCACCGATAAGCTGCCGTTTCGGGTCAGTAGACAATGTCGTTTTACCGGTGCCGGAAAGACCAAAAAACACAGCAACATCACCGTCTTTGCCTACGTTAGCAGAACAGTGCATAGAGGCAATTCCGCGCAGAGGCAGGAAATAGTTCATCATTGAGAACATGCCTTTTTTCATCTCGCCGCCGTACCATGTTCCGCCAATCAGCTGAATACGCTCGGTCAGGTTAAAAGCAACGAAATTTTCAGAGTTCAGACCATGCTTCTGCCAGTCAGAATTAGTACATTTGGCACCATTCATCACGATAAAATCTGGCTGATAATTTTCCAGCTCAGCGTCCGTCGGGCGGATAAACATGTTTTTCACGAAATGCGCCTGCCAGGCCACTTCAGTAATAAACCGTACGGCCAGCCGGGTATCAGCATTGGCGCCACAGAAAGTATCAACCACAAACAGGCGCTTGCCTGATAGTTGGCGGGTTACTAATCCTTTCAGATCGGCCCATACTTCCTGAGAAATAGGTTTGTTATCATTTTTGCCTTGATCAGACCACCACACAGTGTCACGTGTTACGTCATCGCGTACTATGTATTTGTCTTTCGGCGAACGACCAGTAAAAACACCGGTATCAACTGCAACTGCACCAGACTTTGTCAGCCGGCCTTTTTCAAAACCCTGCAAATCACTACGGGTTTCTTCTGCAAACAGCAGCTCGTAAGACGGGTTATAAACAACTTCCGTGACATCTGTTATGCCGTACTGGCCCAGATCCATATCGGACATGATGCAACTCCTAGGGTACTGTAGTAGGTAAAGGTGTCTCTAGCGGACTTTTTTTATGTTACTGCCACCGAAAACTTTCATCAGCATGGACAGAACCCGGTTATGATAGCGGCTCCGGGCAAAAAAAGATAGGCAGAATCAAGCCTGTAACCGCGTCACAGCTAGGCTACACACAAGAAACCATTTGAAAAGTAAGGATTTATAAACGCTGTTCTGAAGCACAATCAGACTGAGCGGAGTGTCGGCGAGGCTTTAATCAGTTCGGGCCAGGGCTGATGAGCCTGCCCAATTACCATGAAATCCGGGTTAGCCAGCGTTTCCCGCTGGTTATAGCTTAAGGGCAGAAACTGACTGTCAAGAATCCTTCCGCCAGCCTCTTCGACAATAATATGCACCGCTCCGGTATCCCACTCGCCGGTTGGCCCCAGCCGCAGATAACAATCTGCTTTACCTTCCGCCACCAGACAACTTTTAAGCGAGCAACTGCCAAGCGGAATAAATTCTACTTCGTTTTCGGCAATTACCAGCTCACTGATCAACTGTAATGGCTGACGCCGGCTTACAGCAATCCGCAGTATTTCTCCTGGCTGATACTGATGCACCCGAATCCGTTTTAACAGATTACGTTGTTGCTTAAATGCTCCGTGACCGCGGTAGGCATAGTACATAATGTCTTCTTTAGGCCAGTAAATAATACCCATCACCGGCCAGCCATGCTCAACCAACGCAATGCTGACCGCAAAATCGCCGCTACGGGCAACAAATTCCTGAGTACCATCCATGGGATCAATCAGCCAGTAACGTGGCCATTGCTGACGCTGTGCAAGAGGAATGATGGTAGACTCTTCAGAAATCACCGGAATATCCGGTGTCAGTTCAGACAAACGGTTAAGAATAATGCAGTTTGCGGCAAGGTCGGCTGTCGTTACCGGGCTTTGGTCCGCTTTTTGTTGCTGCTCAAAATCTCCGCTCTGATATAACTGCCATAGTGCCGCGCCGGCTTCTCTGGCAGTTTTCTGTACGGGCTCAAGCAGTTTGCTCAAAAACATCCGGGTTAGTTTCCAAATATTGCTGTGCTAACAATAACGCGGCCACACTCCGCGCTTCTGTAAAATCAACCTGCTGTAGCAGTTGCTCACTATGATTACGGGACCAACTGACCAGCTCTAGTGGCTCAGGTTCATCCCCTGCCAGCACTTCCGGATATAAATCAAAGGCCAGCACAATGTGCATTGTAGCATTAAAGTAGCCAGGGGCTAAAGCCAGCGATTTCAGTTCAACAAAGCGTCTGGCGCCAAAACCGGTTTCTTCTTTCAGTTCACGGTTAGCGGCTGTAAGTACATCTTCCCCGGGATCAATTAATCCTTTCGGAAAACCAAGCTGGTAGTCATGTGTTCCGGCACAATATTCACGAATAAGATAAAAATGCTCCGGATCAGGACAAGCTACAATCATTACCGCTCCCCTGCCACTGCCACGCATTCTTTCGAATACCCGCTGCTCCCCGTTGCTGAATAACAGCTGTAACTGCTCTATTTTAAATAAGCGACTCTGCGCTACGATTTCCTGATGGAGGATCTCCGGTTTTTGCCGCTCTGGCCTGTCATCCTGCCGCTGCGTCATGCTCTGACCTCTGTTACAATCTGCTGCTGTTACTATAAACGATTATCAGGAAAAACCTATGCTGCAATGGGCAGAAATTGACACTGTATTACTGGACATGGACGGCACCCTGCTCGACCTGCATTATGACAACTATTTCTGGCTGCATCACCTGCCTGCACGCTGGGCAGAAATTACCGGTATCAGTGCTGAAGACGCTCAGCAACAGCTGAAAGCAGAGTATGCCGCCCTGACAGGTAAACTGGAGTGGTATTGCCTGGATTACTGGCAGCAACGGCTACAACTTCCAATTACAGAGCTGAAACGGGAAGTCATGCATAAAATCAGAATGCGCCAGGACGCCCCCGCCTTTCTGGATGCACTGAACCAATCCGGCCGTCAGGTTATACTACTAACCAATGCTCACCCGGCCAGCCTGGCATTGAAAGCAGAATGCACTGACCTGAACCAGTACATCAGTCATCAGATTTCCACACATGAATTCGGTACTACCAAAGAAACACAAAGCCTGTGGCAACAGTTACAACAACGGGTAGGATTTGATAAAAGCCGCACACTGTTTGTTGATGACAGCCTGCCGATACTCGGTGCGGCAAAAGAGTTTGGCATACGCCACCTGCTGGCTGTTGCCAACCCGGACAGTCAGCAACAGGCGCGGCATATTACAGAATTTCCGGCAATTACTGACTACCAGGCGCTGTTACAGGATATCAGTGCATTACGCTGATACTCAGAACCGGATGTTATAACGCCCTTCAGCATCAGGTCGGCCGATAAATTTCATGGCCTGATGCACTTCTTCCGGCATGGAAGCCTCTGGCTTTACTGTACCGTTAACAGATAAGCGGCTATTGCCATCTAATGATGCGGTTATTGCCAACCCTAATGCATTCTGTCCATCAGTAATCAGTTGCAGATTGCCCTGCTCACAGCTCAGTTCTGCATAAACAGACTGCAAATCCAGCCAACTACTACCAGGAGGTTGCAACTTGGCATCAAGCCAGCTGGCTGCGCCAGTCAGTTGCCCACACCATGGTGTACCCTGACTGTAATGTTTCAAATCCAGCATCAGTTCACCTGTTGCCTGCACTGGCAAAGGTAATTGCAACGCGGGAACCAACTGTGCAACAGGAAGCTTCAGTAAAGAATTATTCAACTGCAAACCGCCAAAACCATAATCAGCCACCGCATCCAGATACGGCAGCTGAGTTTGCTGCAGGCTACCACTTTGTAATGCAACCCGTATCTTACCGGTCAACAGTGCAGCCGGTTTCAGCTGCCAGCTGACATTACTGAAACCCAATTGCTGATAACGGACCGCTGTTATTTCTCCACGCCATAATGTCCCGGTTACTTGCCCCACAACTAAACCAGAGGGTAAGGGAACCAGTTTCAGCCACCAGGCAGCAGGAACCAGAAACAGCATGAATATCAGATAACAACCAATACCGGTTGCCCATAATTTCCAATGTTTAGTCATCTTACTCAATCACCATCCGTCTTACCCGTACAATGCCTGACTTACCGGTTTCTGACAGATCCAGATTGACCAGATTGACACCATGCTGCTCCTGCAGCTGATATAGCCACTGTAACAGCTTTTCAAAGCTGGCATCTTCAAGGACCAACTGTAGTTGCTCATTCTGAGGCTGCATTCTGCTGACCTGAATACCATGTTGCCGGGCACTGTTACTGACAATTTGAGCAAGACTGCCACCACTGCGGGTTGCCGTACCAGACTGCCGGAGTTGAGGCAACGCCTGTTGTAGCTGGGCCAGCTGTTGCTGTGCCAGACTCAGGGCTTGCTGTTGCTGCTGGTGATGATTATGCACCGGTTGCCATATCAGCCAGTAGAATAATCCAAGTCCAGCAACAGCTGATGCAATAGTAACCAGTTGCTGTTCACGGGGTTGTAAGCCGTGCCACCAGCCAAGAATCTGCTGTTTCATGTTCTGATCCTCATGCTGACAGTACCCTGCACTTTCGCCCCGTCATTACTCAGTGCGCCTTGCTCTACCAGATATCCCGCTTGTTCCAGTGACGATTTTAAGCGTTCAAAACTCTGAAAACCTTCGCCACGGGCCTGAAACCGTAGCTCACTGCGCCGACCGTCATACCGCAGATTATCCAGCGTCATATCTGGCACCTTTTCAAGCTGGCTCTGCAGCGCATCCAGCTGGCTCAGAAAACTTTGCTGCTGATTTCCACCATTAACAGCACCAAGCTTCTGCCGTAGCTGCACGGAAATATTCACTACCCGTTCACCCGGGAAAGCATCAAGATACTCTTTATGCACCTGCTGCTGTACCTGAGCAACCTGTTGTCCCAGCTTCCATGCCGCAAAACCTTCACTCAGTAGCTGAATAAGCACTATTGCAAACAGCAGTGCTGCAACATTTTGCCATTGCAACCATAACTTATTGCTTTTACGCCGTGGCGCATAGTTGCCCTGCAACAGGTTAAAGTCTGTACGGGTCAACCCGGTAGCCAGTAATGCCAGTGGCAATTCAGGCTGAGCAAGCTGATGTGGCACGGCCAGACCTTCTGGCCACGGGCTGTAGCTGGTTAACGCCGGTAATTGTGCTAAGGAAAGATAATCAGGCCACCATCCTTCATCAATTGCCGTTGCCTGCCAGCTATCCTGTTTCAGCAGCCACTGATCATGCAATTGGAGACAAGCAGGCAAACTGTCATCTGGTAATAACAACGCATCAGGCACCATGCGTACTGTATGAATTCCGGCCTGTTGCAGCCAGTCAAGCCATTGTTCCAGTTGCTGGCGCCGTAACACCGCAACCTGCTGTTGATACTGTCCCTCATGCTGCTGCACAGCAGCTGTCGCAATGAACAGTTGCTCAACATCCTCTGCCTGTTCTTCTTCCAACATATAGGGCAAAGCCTGTAACAGCTGCCGTGAAGGTTTACCCGGCAAATTAACCTGTTTCAGTACAATGTCAGAAGCCGGTACCAGTATGGTTACCGGACGGTTGCCAAGCCGTCCTGCCAGCTCCGGTAATTCATCAGCGCCGTTAATTTCGCCGGAGGCAATTACTTCCTGAGAAAAACCAGCCCATACCAGCCAGGCAATTTTCTGTTCCGGCCGGCTGCCAAGCCGGATCACTATCTGTTCACTCACTCCCGGCCTCCAAAGCGCCGCGCCAGTACCCTGACTTTATTATTTTCATCAATTTTAAGTATCGACGTTAACACGAAACCACTTTCCAGATAAGCCGTTGTCGCTGTCAGCCGGAAATACACAGACTTCACTGTCAGCATGCTCCTGATATCATCAGGAACCGTTATTCCGGATAGAGCACTGCTGCTGAAAATCTCATCTGCAGACGCAAATCCTTCCTCTGGCCTGGAGCTGATTAAATCCAGTGCAGCATCCAGACTCAGCTCCGGGATCAGCGCAGTCAGTAGTACGGCGGTATCTTCCGTCAGAGTATTCACATTCAGCTGTAGCTGGTTATACTCCGGAATCACACAAACATAAGGCCGCATTTGCTGATAATCCGCAGGTGTCACCCCAAGAATTACTCTCAACTCACTTTCCGATACCATCGGGCTGTTAGCCGCATAATACGGAAACTGTAATGCGGCATAATCGTCGTCTTCAGCACTACCGGGTGTCGACAACAGACTGTCGGCATCAATCCAGTCAGCTATTCTGGCAGCCAGATATTCTGCCGGCATACTCAGCTCCGGAGCTGTCAGCTCCAGCAATCGCTGAAAAGCACGTTGTACCGGTGTTTGCTGCCCACTATTACTAGCCCGACCAGACGACTGCAATGCATTAAGATTAAAACAACTTTGTAAATCACTGACTTCTCCGGCGATAGTACCTTCCTCTACCGGAAACGTTGCGCCCTGCATGGCCCAGTCCTGCGATAAATTCACCGTTTCTTCGCCGACAACGGCTCTTTTCAACAACAAACGACTAAACTCTTCTGCACCTATTGCATACCAGAAAGCCTGCTTTTGTTGCTGAACATTCTGCTGACGTTGTAGCTGCAATTGCAGCCGGCCAGTCATATTAACGGCCAGCACCAGCACAATAGCCACTATCATCAGTACCGTAATCAGTGCTGCGCCGCTCTGACGTTTCATTAACTGTCACCCTCCCGCCATAAACCGTCGGGCAACAAAAAAATCCGCTCAATCCGGCCAAGATACTGATGTGTCAATACCACCCGGATTGCCGACGGCATACGTGAGTCCTGCCAGCTTTCCTGCCATTGTTCTTCTTTTGACCAGTCAGTACCCTGCAGATAACTGATTTCAAAACCAGTGACACCTTCGAGCAAAACCTGCACCTGGGGTTCAGTACCGGTAACTGCATCAGGATAAATAGTAAACAGCCGCTGTAATTGCTCTTCCTGCACCCGGTAAGCAACCGCCTGAATTTCGCTGCGTGCCAGCACCATACCAGGGTTGCGCCACCCTTGCCGGCTGAAGCTGACACCGTGGTCATCACTGTTTAGCAGAAACTTCTCACCCCATAACCGCTCATTTTGCGGAGCATCACCATTGATACGAATCTGCCTGGCACTAAGCTGCAAAAAGTCACGCTCCAGCATCATCATGGCACGCTGCATTTGCTGTAACCGCTCTGTTGCTTCAGACGATAATTCATCGCTGTCCGTGACACTACTCAGTACTGCCACAGATGCCAGGCCTATAAGCGCAAAAATAGCAGTAGCCAGTAACATCTCAATAAAGGTAAAACCACGCTGTTTATTCATCGCGCTTACCTACATAGGTTTGCAGCTGATAAAGTGTATCCTCTGGCTTGTCTGCCAGACTAACGCGCACCTGAACCTGCCTTAAATCGTCATCTTCAACTTTGCTATACAGCAACTGCCATTGCCATTGCCGGTTGGCCATTTCAAGTTGCCCTTGCTTGCGTTCTGCCGGTGGCCAACTTTCCTGGTGTAATATGGCTTTTTGTAATTCATTATCGGCAATATAGGATGCCAGTGTCAGTTCTTCTAACTGCGTCAGTGCTCTGAGATGTGCGGCACTAGCCTGCATAATTGCCAGCCCGGCGGTAGCAAAAACTGCCATTGCTATCAGTAATTCAATTAAGGTAAAACCCCGGTTTTTCATGGCTGTTCCGTGCTGGCAATGGTCCGGGTTAAAGGCACAGTGAAATCAGTACTTACTGTGGCATACATAGGCTGAAATGCCTGTTTCTCTGTGAAAATAAGTTTAAACGGGCTGATTTCTCCCGATGACAGAATAAACACCTGTGGCAAAACCGGCGTAGTATCCTGCTCATCTTCCTCCTCTGGTAACCATTCCAACTGGCTCAGCAGGTTATACTCAGCACCGGGTAATCCTTCCAGCTCGAGTGTTAATACCAGATCTTCCGGCAAACTAACGGCAGCGAGTGACGAAGGGTCTGAAGCCAGTTGCCATTTATCCTGCTGATAATAAAAGAAGCGGTAACGCGACAGGCCATCCTTATCATGGTCAACATACAACCCCCACTCCTGCTGCTTGAGCATGGCGGTTTCTGCCACAAACTGGAATACCTGCTGGAAACGGTGAGCAGCCTGATTCAGCTTTTCCTCTCTTGAATCGCCGCTGAAATTCATTACGACCACACTGGCCAGCAAACCAATCAGCAGCAATACCAGCATAACTTCAATTAAGGTGAAGCCTCTGTTATAGCGCCTGACAGCAAGCTGGCGGGTAGTCATCAGTGATGCCCTGTCCGTTACTTATCCAGATTCCAGTTACCGATATCATCATCTGTTCCGGCAACACGATCAGGCCCTTTACTGAATATATCAATTCGTCCAACCTGTCCTGGGCTCACCAGAATGTAATCTTCACCCCATGGATCTTTTGGTAAACGCCGGATAAAACCACCTTCAGGGAATGAACGCGGGACAGGCTGCGATGATGGAGCATTAACAAGAGCATCTAACCCTTGTTCTGTTGTCGGGTAGAAGCCGTTACGCAGCCGGTACATATCCAGTGCGCTTTCCAGTTGCTGAATATCTACAACTGCTTTTTGTCGTGCTGCCGTTTCCTGATTACCAATCAGATTTGGTACCACCATACTGGCAATAATACCCAGAATGACGATAACAACCATCACTTCCAGTAAGGTAAAACCTCTTTGTCGCTGTAACATTTATCCACCTACCATATTATTTAGCGCCAGTATTGGCTGCAGAATTGCCATCACAATAAAAAGTACCATACCGGCCATTACCGCAACCAGCACGGGTTCAAATACTTTAAGAGACACCGTCACCAATGTTTCAAACTCCCGGTCCTGAGTATTAGCCGCACGCTCCAGCATACCATCCAGTTGCCCGCTCTTTTCACCGCTGGCAATCATATG
>CAZXTH010000123.1:8438-8794 GCA_964643585.1 uncultured Pseudoalteromonadaceae bacterium | reverse complement strand
CAGTACCAAAATCATCGATTGCCAGCTGAAATCCCATCTGATGCAGGGTATTGATGATTTTGGTACTGGTTATTCCAGTCTGAGTTACCTGCGCTATATTCCGGTTTCAGAACTGAAACTGGATAAAAGTTTTGTTGATGATCTGGCAAAAGATGCTGCAAGTACGGCATTAAGTAAAGCCATACTGGCGATTGGAACCAGCCTTAATCTGCAGGTTGTAGCCGAGGGTATAGAAGAAAAAGCCCAGTACGATATTCTGCGCAAGCAGGGTTATCATACCGGGCAGGGATACTTATTTTCAGCCCCGCTGCCAGCAGATAAGCTGGCAACATGGCTGAAACAGCAAAACCGGATTT
>CAZXTH010000123.1:6531-8428 GCA_964643585.1 uncultured Pseudoalteromonadaceae bacterium | reverse complement strand
ATCCCCGCCCCGGGCCAGGTCCACGGCGTTCGCCCCCTACAGCCGCACCAGTATCAACTGTAATATTCAGTTTTTGCCGGCGGACATAGACTTTTTTCAGATGCTGAAATGCCTCGTTCGGCATATCTGACGGTAGTTCAACAGTACTGAACTGATCAAACAAACGGATATTGCCGATAAACTGGCTGTCGATATTGGCTTCATTAGCAATAGCACCTACGATATCACCAGCGCGGACACCATGCTCTTTACCAACTTCAATACGATAAGTTGTATAATCGCCTTTCAGCTCACGACGTGCAGGCTTAGGGCCACGCTCACTACGGTCGTTACGATCACGTTTTACACGATCATCACGTTCACCCCGAGCATGAGGCTCACGAATTTCAGGGAACTGATTAGCTACATTAAGTGGCTGATCTTTCTGAGCCAGGTACAGCAGGGCAGCAGCCATGTCTGCATCTGTCGTTTCCAGCGTCTCACGCCAGTCAGCAACCAGATCCTGGAAGAAACTCAGGTTTTGAGTTTCAATCGTCTGGGCCAGTTGTTCACGGAAAGATTCAATCCGCTTACGTTCAATAACCTGCCCTGACGGCAGAGACATTTTTTCAATTGGCTGTTTGGTTGCATGTTCAATCGTTTTCAGCAAACGGCGCTCACGCGGAGAAACAAACAGAATCGCCTTCCCCTCACGCCCTGCACGCCCAGTACGACCAATGCGGTGAACATAAGCTTCACTATCATAAGGAATATCGTAGTTAACAACCAGGCTAATCCGCTCAACATCAAGGCCCCTTGCAGCAACATCTGTTGCCACAATAATATCCAGCTGGCTGGCTTTCATGCGGCGGATAGTTTGCTCGCGGTGAGCCTGATTCATATCTCCGTTAAGACAGGCAACCGCATAACCACGGGCACCCAGTTTTTCAGCAATTTCTTCGGTCGCACTTTTAGTACGGACAAAGATAATACTGGCATCGTATTCTTCGCCTTCAAGAACACGGGTCAGGGCATCAAGTTTCTGATTATTGTCCAGCATCACATAACGCTGGGTAATGCGCTCTACAGTGCTGGTTTTTGAAGCAATCTTAATTTCATCGGCATTATTCAGGTGCTTTTGTGCAATAGCACGAATAGCCGGAGGCATCGTTGCAGAGAACATAGCAACCTGACGACCTGCAGGGGTAGCATCCATAATAGTCTGCACATCGTCAATAAATCCCATGCGCAGCATCTCATCGGCTTCATCCAGCACGATGGCGCGTAACTTATCCAGTTTCAGAGTACCGCGATCAAGGTGATCAAGAATACGCCCAGGAGTACCAACAATTACCTGAGATCCCCGTTTCAGAGATTTCAGCTGATTGGTATAGCTCTGGCCACCATATAAAGGTAATACATGGAAAACCGGCATATAACGGGCATAAGCCTGAAATGCTTCAGCGACTTGTATAGCCAGTTCACGGGTTGGCGCCAGAACCAGAATTTGCGGTTCATTCTGTGCAGGGTCAAGTCTGGCCAGTAATGGTAAAGCAAAAGCAGCAGTTTTTCCCGTGCCTGTCTGGGCTTGTCCCAGCAAGTCTTCGCCTGCCAGCAGTTTAGGAATAGCTGCAGCCTGAATAGGAGAAGGGGTTTCATAGCCAAGTTCAGTAACTGCCCGCAAAATAGGCTCAGGCAACAGTAACTGGGAAAACGACACTGTGTCAGACATAACTTTGTTTTAACCTCAATAACACGCAGGCTTATATAGTAGTGCTATTGGTTGTTTCTACTTTGCCTGCAGACAGTAAAAACAGAAAAAACGGATAAAAAAGCATAGGCTTATCCGATTTTATTCCAGTAGTATAGCCAAACATTTCACTAGCAAGAGGTTCAGATGATAGAAATCCTCATTGGC
>CAZXTH010000123.1:5256-6521 GCA_964643585.1 uncultured Pseudoalteromonadaceae bacterium | reverse complement strand
CAGCCAGATCTTACCACAATTTCTTATGCTGTGATCACTTTAGGCGACTCAAGTTACGATACTTTTTGTCAGGCAGGACAAAAAATGTCTGCTCTGCTGCAAAATCTGGGTGGGAAAAAGTTGCTGGATAATCTGGAAATAGATGTGATCACTGCTGAGCTACCCGAAGATCAGGCCATAAACTGGTTACCTAACTTCACTTCTGTTATCTGACAAATTCAGGCATAAAAAAACGGGTACTTTCGTACCCGACCAAAAACAAGTATCTCTCAGGAAGAACAGGATAACTGTGAGCTCTCCCGGCTGGCCTCAGCAATAAAACCAGCCGGGACAAACATACCAAGTTACTGATAAATAGTCTTAATATCGGCATGATAAAGCTCTGATAAATGGCATATAACCAGAATTATTTTATTATTCAGTAGTTATCAACAGTTTTCACTTAACAAAACATCATCTGTGGGTATCTATTGATTTTATCCATGTAAAAGCTGTTTTTATCCTTTTAATTAAAAAAAAATTTCATCGGTATGTGGATAACTACTTATTTTGATCACTGCTTATCAGCCGGAAGATCCCTTGTTGATCACAAGATCTGATCCTGCACAAGCTGCTGATCTTCTCAGTGAAAAAGTATTTATCCACCGATCTAAGACTTACTAATAACAGTATCAATAAGAAAAGATCTTTAAAAAGATCTTATTCTAATTAGCTCGATCCAGATCCTGGATCCCATTCCACTACAGCACAGATCAGGCTACAATATACAACTGCTTTTCTTTAGCTGACTTATTAATAACCCGAGGCAAACATGCTGTATCAGGAGACTTTTGACGTAATAGTTGTGGGCGGTGGCCATGCAGGTACTGAGGCTGCTCTTGCAGCTGCACGCATGGGGCAAAAAACACTACTGCTAACACACAATGTCGAAACTCTGGGACAAATGTCCTGCAATCCGGCTATCGGTGGAATTGGTAAAGGCCATCTGGTTAAAGAAATAGATGCTTTAGGTGGTGCAATGGCAATTGCTGCTGACAAAGGCGGCATTCAGTTCAGAACACTTAACAGTTCAAAAGGCCCAGCCGTAAGAGCTACCCGTGCTCAGGCTGACAGACAGCTATACCGTGCTGCAATCAGGACAATACTTGAAAATCAGCCAAATCTGCATATTTTCCAGCAAGCATGTGATGATCTTATTGTTGAACAGGATAAAGTATGTGGTGTAGTAACTCAGATGGGCCTGAAGTTCAGAGCGAAGTCTGTTG
>CAZXTH010000123.1:3627-5246 GCA_964643585.1 uncultured Pseudoalteromonadaceae bacterium | reverse complement strand
TGACAGTTGGTACTTTCCTTGGTGGGCAAATTCATATCGGCTTACAAAACTATTCTGGTGGTCGGGCAGGAGATCCACCATCAATAGCATTAGCACAAAGATTGCGGGCTATGCCGTTCAGAGTAGACAGATTAAAAACCGGTACCCCACCACGGATAGATGCCAGAACTATTGATTTTAGTGTCATGCAGGCACAACCTGGTGATACACCTGTACCTGTCTTTTCATTTCTGGGCAAACAAAGCGATCATCCGCAGCAGATCCCTTGTTATATAACGTATACCAATGAACAAACCCATGACGTTATCAGAAACAATCTAGATCGTTCTCCTATGTATACCGGTGTTATCGAAGGGATAGGCCCACGCTATTGCCCATCCATAGAAGATAAAGTCATGCGCTTTGCCGACAAAGACAAACACCAGATCTTTATTGAACCTGAAGGTCTGACAACCCATGAAGTTTATCCGAACGGTATTTCTACCAGCCTGCCTTTTGATGTTCAAATGGGAATAGTCAGATCTATACGCGGTCTGGAAAATGCCCATATAACCCGTCCTGGCTACGCAATTGAATACGACTTTTTTGATCCAAGGGATCTGAAAGCATCTCTGGAAACAAAATTTATTCGAGGACTATTCTTCGCAGGCCAGATAAACGGTACAACAGGCTATGAAGAAGCCGGAGCACAAGGTTTACTTGCAGGCCTTAACGCTGCACTTTATTCACAGGAAAAAGACTCCTGGTCTCCTGGCCGTGAGCAAGCATATTTAGGCGTGTTGGTTGACGATCTGACAACACTGGGAACAAAAGAGCCTTATCGTATGTTTACCAGCCGGGCAGAATACAGACTGATGCTGCGTGAAGACAATGCTGATGCACGTTTAACTGCTAAAGGCCGTGAACTGGGCCTTGTAGATGATAACCGCTGGGCATCGTTCTGTAACAAAATGGAACAAATAGAGCAAGAAAGACAACGGCTACGTCAGACCTGGATCCATCCTCAACATCAGGCATTATCTGATGTTAATAGCTTACTGAAGACACCTCTTAGTCGTGAGGCGAGCCTGGAAGAACTGGTACGCCGGCCTGAAGTTACTTACAACAATCTGATTCAGATCACCGATCCCGATAAGCCTGAGTTGGATCCTGTAGTTACTGAACAGGTTGAAATACAAATTAAATATGAAGGGTATATCAGCCGTCAGCAGGAAGAAATTCTGAAACAACAGCGCAATGAAAGCACTTTGTTACCAGCAGGTTTTGATTACAGTGCGGTAAAAGGGCTTTCCAATGAAGTTATCAGCAAACTGAACCAGGTTCAGCCACAAACTGTTGGCCAGGCTTCACGTATTTCAGGAATAACACCCGCAGCAGTTTCACTTTTGCTGGTCTATCTGAAGAAACAAGGCTTACTGAGAAAATCGGCATAACTATGATTGAACAACTTCGTCGTCTGGTTAACCAGACTGATTTTTCTTTGTCTGAAAATCAGCTACAGCAATGTGTTGAATATGTAGAGCTGCTGGTTAAGTGGAATAATGCCTATAACCTGACCTCTGTTCGTGAGCCGGCCGAAATGCTGATAAAACATGTTATGGATAGTCTGGTTATTGCTC
>CAZXTH010000123.1:833-3617 GCA_964643585.1 uncultured Pseudoalteromonadaceae bacterium | reverse complement strand
CTCCCTGGCTTGAAGGCCAGCATTTTATTGATGTTGGTACAGGCCCCGGTTTACCCGGAGTATTGCTGGCTATCTTTCATCCGCAACGGCAATTTACCTTGCTTGACAGTCTTGGTAAAAGGATCCGTTTTCTTAATCAGGTTAAGCTCCAGCTTAAACTTGATAATATCAAGCCTTTGCAAAGCCGTGTAGAAGATCACCACCCGGAGCAGGGTTATGACGGGGTTATAAGCCGTGCTTTTGCTTCACTTACCGATATGGTGAGCTGGTGCAGGCATCTGCCTTCAACTGATGGTTCTTTTTATGCAATGAAAGGGGCCGCCGTACAAGAAGAAATTGCAGCTTTGCCGGATTTTGTTAAAGTAACCTCTGTCCAGTTATTAACAGTGCCTGAGTTGCATGCTCAGCGCCATTTAGTAATACTGAAAAACCGGTAGCCAATGACGAGAGGTTCTTGTGGGTAAAGTTATCGCAGTCACTAACCAGAAAGGCGGGGTCGGCAAAACGACAACAGCCGTAAACCTTGCCGCGTCTATGGCAGCTACCAAAAGAAAAGTACTACTGATTGATCTTGATCCGCAAGGCAATGCCACTATGGGCAGTGGTGTTGATAAATATGCTGTTTCTGCAACCGCTTACGAACTACTTATTGATGAAAAACCACTGATGGATGTGGTAGTGAAAGATACCGCCGGTGGTTACCATATGGTAGCAGCCAACTCGGATGTAACTGCTGCCGAAGTCAGGTTAATGGATGTTTTTGCCCGAGAATTAAGGTTGCGTAATGCCCTGAAAGATTATCGCAACAGCTATGATTTTATTTTTATCGATTGTCCCCCGTCTCTGAATATGCTGACTGTTAATGCAATGGCCGCTGCAGACTCTATTCTGGTACCTATGCAGTGTGAGTATTTTGCACTTGAAGGTTTAACAGCATTGGTTGACACCGTAAATAAGCTGGCCAGTGCAGTTAATCCGGATCTGAAAATAGAAGGTATCCTGCGTACTATGTATGATCCGCGTAACCGGCTGGCTAATGATGTTTCTGAGCAATTAAAACAGCACTTTGGCGATAAAGTATATCGGGCTGTTATTCCGCGTAATGTCCGGTTAGCTGAAGCGCCAAGCTTTGGAACACCGGTAATGTATTATGATAAAAGCTCTACTGGTTCAAAGGCATATCTTGCCCTTGCCGGAGAGATTCTGCGCCGCGCCGATAAAAAAGCCGTTAAGTCGGCGGCCTCTGTTTAGATAATGAATTATAAGGAAATTTTTTAACATGTCGGTTAAAAAACGCGGCCTGGGACGTGGTCTGGATGCATTACTCACGTCAAACAGAACAAACAATCAGCAGCTTTCCTCTGGCAGCGGTAATGAATTGCAAAAATTACCGGTGGAATACCTGCAACCAGGTAAATATCAGCCGCGCAAGGATATGTCTCAGGAAGCGCTGGAAGATCTGGCCAATTCTATCCGTGCACAAGGGATTATTCAGCCTATTGTTGTCAGGCCTTTATCTGCTGATCGTTTTGAAATTATTGCCGGCGAGCGCCGCTGGCGCGCATCTCAACTGGCTCAACTGGCGGAAGTCCCTTGTATTGTTAAAGATGTTCCGGATGAAGCTGCTGTTGCCATTGCCTTAATCGAAAATATTCAGCGCGAAGACTTAAATGCCATGGAAGAAGCCATAGCATTGCAACGTTTGCTGACAGAATTTGAACTGACACACCAACAGGTAGCTGATGCTGTAGGTAAATCCCGGGTGACGGTAACTAACCTGCTGCGGCTTAACCAGCTTAATGAAGATGTAAAGCTGCTACTGGAACATGGTGACATTGAAATGGGCCATGCCCGTGCCTTGCTGGCACTGACAGATGATATGCAATCAGATGCAGCCCGACAGGTAGCAGCCAAACAACTCACCGTACGGGAAACTGAAAATCTGGTTCGCCGGTTGCTGGAACCTCCGGTAGCCTCAAAACCTAAAGAGCGTGATCCTGATGTGGTTGCATTGGAACAACGACTGAGTGAGCGCTTTGCTGCCCCAGTCGCAATTACTTATAACAATAAGGGAAAAGGTAGTCTGGTTATAGCGTACAGTAGTCTGGATGAACTGGACGGAATCATCGGTAAGTTGCAGTTATCAGAAGAATAATTGCTGATTTCCTGCTATTGGAACATTAGCTGATTGAAAGGCTGAATTATCTGATTAACTGACAACCGTTGAGTACGACTATAGTATTACGTTTTTCTCGAATATATGGACAAGGCCCCATCTGGTGCCGCTTTTAGTTGCAAATTGAAGGTAAATAAGTATACTTTCGCAAGTTTTTCAGACACCCGTTTCGGGTGATTTCAGAGGGACAGACAATGTCCGGAAAACTTGCTGTTGAGGCACGTAAATCCGCATACAAATTGCTGTTGTGCCAGACGTTGATCGCCGGTTTTATTGCACTGGCTTTTTTTTTGATTATTGATCAGCTGGCTGCTAAGTCTGCATTTAAAGGCGGACTGGTAGCGGTTATACCAAATTTTGTTTTTGCATTTTTCGCTTTTCGCTACAGCGGGGCGGAGTATGCCAGAGAAGTGGCAGCGGCCTTTATGCGTGGGCACTCACTGAAAGTTATATTAACCGTTGTGTTATTTGTAATTGTTTTTCAGCAGGAACAGTTGGCTACCGGGCCATTTTTAGCCGGTTTTATCTTTACCCTGCTCGCACAATGGACGGCACCATTTTTTTTTAAACATTAACAATTGGGATGAAACATGGCTGCAGGTGATGAG
>CAZXTH010000123.1:0-823 GCA_964643585.1 uncultured Pseudoalteromonadaceae bacterium | reverse complement strand
TCTAGCCATATTCAGCACCACCTTACTAACGCCAAAATGTGTACTGTCGATGGCAGTGTGGCATTTAATAAAGCGTGCGGTGAGGCCGGGTTCTGGACATGGCATATAGACACGCTGGCCTGGTCTATCGGACTAGGACTGCTTTTTCTCTGGTTATTCCGTATCGCTGCTAAAAAAGCGACTACAGGTGTTCCTGGTAAATTTCAGTGTTTTATAGAAATGATAGTAGAGTTTGTTGCTGCTAACGTTAAAGACACTTATCACGGCAAAAGCAAGCTTATTGCCCCGCTGGCCCTGACAATTTTTGTCTGGGTATTCCTGATGAACCTGATGGATCTTATCCCGGTTGATTTCCTGCCTGCGTTTGCCGGGCTGGTCGGTGAACAGGCATTTGCCATGGATTCAGCCGATGTTTACATGAAAATTGTACCTACTACAGATATCAACATGACAGTCGCTTTAGCACTGGGCGTGTTTATTCTGATGATCGGTTATTCAATTCGTATAAAAGGTGTTGTTGGTTTCATCAAAGAACTGACATTGCACCCGTTCAGTACCAAAAATGTTCCGCTGCAAATTGCCCTTATTCCTTTTAACCTGTTGCTGGAAACAATAGCGCTGTTTGCTAAACCGTTTTCTCTGGCTCTGCGGTTATTCGGCAACCTGTATGCCGGAGAGCTGATCTTCATTTTGATCGGTGCGATTGGACTATTACAATTACCACTACATTTTGTCTGGGCGGTATTCCACATTTTGGTTATTACCCTGCAGGCGTTTGTATTTATGATGCTGACCATTGTGTATCTCAGCATGGCGAGCTCAG
>CAZXTH010000122.1:8306-8798 GCA_964643585.1 uncultured Pseudoalteromonadaceae bacterium | reverse complement strand
GCCACTTCCATTGCGAACCGGTAACCAGCACCGTGACATCCGCTTCGGAAGTATCATCCATGGCAATCAGTGTCCGGGTAGCAGGAATAGCCATGACGATGAGAATCACTACAGGAATCGCAGTCCAGAGGATTTCAACCTTAGTACTTTCATGAAATTTTGCTGGCTGAACGCCACGGGACTTGCGGTGGCGGATAATAGACCAGAACATGATTCCGAACACCACCGCACCTATAGCACAGCAAATCCAGAATATCGTCATGTGCAGATGGTATACCTGCTGACTGATTTCTGTCGCACCTCGGGTCATGTTAAGCGGCATTTGGCTCGCTTCACCCTCAGCAGCAAGAAACCAGACAGGCAGTGACCAACGAAGACAACGCGCTTTCGTCACTGTTACTTCTCCTCTGTCATTTTGCAAAGCAAATTGCAGAAACTAAGTACACAGTACCGCCTGGCACTCCATCACTCACCCATCGCCCTGAATCTTAT
>CAZXTH010000122.1:0-8296 GCA_964643585.1 uncultured Pseudoalteromonadaceae bacterium | reverse complement strand
TGTACACGCAGTTTCGCAATTGTAATTTATTATTTTTTATCGCGATTTCCACAGTAACGGCAGGAAACCTGAACTGACCCTGTTGATATTTTTTAATCAGTTTCAGACTAAGAATTAACCAGCTTTCAGAAAATGTAAACCCTTAAATAACAAAAGCACCGGCAAAACCTTGTGGTCTTACCAGTGATTTACTAAGAAATAACTTATTGAGATAGCGAAATATTGCGCTGCAGGGCGCAGCTTATATGCTCTAAGACTGTAACACTATGCTTATATCCAACTGCCATTACGTATTACACCGACAGCCAAACCTTCAATCTCAAATTGCTGATGCCGTAAGTCTACTTTTATCACATCAAAATCACGGTTTTCTGGCAGTAACAACACCTGATGTCCATCACGCTGGAATCGTTTAACTGTGACGTCTTCATCGACCCGTGCTACAACAACTTGCCCGGGCTGAGCCTGCGTTGTTTTATGCACTGCCAGCAAATCACCATCCAGAATGCCAATATCCTGCATACTCATTCCCTGCACTCTGAGCAAAAAATCAGCATGGGGGCGAAAGAGATGCGGATCAATCTGATAGTGATTCTGTACATGTTCAGCGGCCAGTATCGGTTGTCCGGCAGCAACCTTTCCAATCAATGGGAGCCCTGGGTTTTCAGGATCGCTGCCATCATCCGTCAAACGAATGCCCCGTGAAGTGCCGGGCAGCATTTCAATTACGCCTTTCTTCGCCAGTGCCTTCAGATGTTCCTCAGCGGCATTAGCTGACTTAAACCCCAGCTGGCGGGCAATTTCAGCTCGTGTTGGTGGCATACCGGTTTCTGCCTGATAATCCTTAATCAGTTGCAGGATCTCTGCCTGCCGGGGGGTAAGTGGTTTCATAATGCTGTTTGCCTATACAGTAAATACTGTCAGTATATACAGCCCCCTGTTAAATGCAACCCTCTGTCAGTCTTTGATTATCCGGTAATGTTCAGGTAAAGCTTGCCATAATTCAGATTGCTCTAATGCAGTATCAACCGGCAGCGTCGGGTTCTTCAGAAATATCACCAGCCGCTGTTCATGTTGCAGCCGCTCAAGAATCTGCCCAAACTCCTGATAATACAACCGGTCAAACACGCCATTACTGATGATCCGCCGTAAGCCCTGCTCCAGATAAAAAGCCAGCTCTTCATTATGCTCTGCAACAAAAAAATACTGTGCTGTCGGATAGTAAAGCATGACTCCCGGAGCAATACTCAGCCCAGCGGCAACATCTTTAAGTTCCTGATCTACCTCAATAACTGAACGGGGAAGTGCATCGGCCCGCCCTTTCTGTATCATTGAAAACAGCGAGTTAAAATCTGAAGATGTTTCTACTTTAAATCCTGCCTGCTGCAGGATTTCTGTATCAGGCCAATCGTGGCCCTGCGCCAGACGCAGTCTGAAAATATTATCCAGAGATATCACCGGAGTATTCTCTGCCTTCACCAACAATAAACGCCAGCCTAATAGTCCTTTATCTATCGGGATCCGGATGGGTCGCAAGGTATTCTCACGCTCTGTTGTGGTCATGCTCCAGTACACATCAACTGTGCCACTATGATTTATTTCACGCAAAGCCCTGCTCTGTACCAAATGCTCTGCAACAGGTTTCAGCACAAATTCTTTATCAGAATGCTCCAATGCAGCACTAAGTAACCTGACATGATAATTCGCAATAGGATCAAGATTATTATTCGGCAAAGCGTACTTTACGGTAATGTGGGCAGGAGGCTCAGCTGCAGCACAGAAAAAACCACTGCATAACACTATGCACAGCAGGCAAATAGCTGTTTTCAGGCTAAGAGGTCCAAAGTAATATCGGTTTGGCATTCTTTTACTTTTCCCCTGGTAAAAAGCTTAGAACCTGCGTTAGCGGCGTAGAACCAGAAATCGCAGACAGATTCTCAGAGTCTGTTAATCAGCTGTTATTATCCTAGAGCGTGCTTATCTTTTCTGGTTGAATTTTGTTCGCTCTGACGACGGTTTGCTCGCGAAACGAGGAGCGACGTTTAGTTATTCTAAATGAACGACGAGAGACAAAGAGCAAACCGTCGTCAGGCGAACCCAAAGGGCAACATCTGGCTGGCATTTCTACGGCGTTATCGCTTGGCTTATGTAGCATAATACACTAGGCAAGCTCTGCCTTGCATAAAGGCCAGCCAGATTGCTGCAAAATCAACCAGAAAAGATAAACATGCTCTAAACATAGCTCAAAATATGTAGTGCCTATCACTTAAATCCGTAACTGTTGCTGACTGTAACGCTCTGCTTTATAACCTTCGCAGGAGCCGCTTTTACAGCACAATTTGCCAGCTGCGGTCGGCGTGGTATTCTTAACACTTTGACTCACGTTAGCCGGATTTGATGATGTTCTCGCGATTAAAGCTGTTCGCTGCTCTGCTCAAATGGCCACTATGGCCTCTGATAAAATGCAAAATCGTTCCCGATAACCCGGTCAGCGATTTACAGCTGGATTTATCCAAACCCATACTTTACGTATGCCATACAGAAGCCGCCAGCGATTTGGTTGCTTTAAGCAAGGCAACTCGCAAGCTGGGTTTACCGGAGCCCACCGAAAATATTCAGCTGGCAGGGCAAGACATCAGCCGGGTTTTATATCTCGAAAAACCCCATGCATTAATTGGCCGCCGTCGGAAAACCTCGGCTCTGTCACAAGGACAGGCTTTGCTGCAACTGCACCTTGATAACCCGCAGCTTGATGCCCAGCTTGTCCCGGCAGCAATATTATGGGGGCGGGCACCAGGTAAGGAAAACAGTATCCGCTGGCTGCTCGGCGAAGCCCACTCACCAAACTGGCTGGCCAAAATCCTGATTGTGCTTATTTCTGGCAGGCATACCCTGATCCGCTTCAGCCGGGCAGTATCATTACAACAAATGGCCAGTCAGTTTGGGGCAAAACAGGACACCGCCCGTAAGTTATTACGGATGTCCCGCTTCCACTTTTATCGTCAGCGGCTTGCTGCAACAGGCCCAAGACTGGTTAACCGAAGCCAGTTCTTTAATGCGCTGCTTGCTACACCTGCCTTGAAAAAAGCGATTGACGATGAAGCAAAGAGTAAAAAAATCTCTCTGAAAGCTGCCAGGCAAGAGGCACGTAAACTGCTGCAGGAAATTGCTGCAGACTACCGGGAGTCCACTCTGCGCTTTGGTGACAGGGTTCTTAGCTGGTTATGGAAAAAATTATACTCAGGCATTAAGGTGAATAATGCTGACATTATTCGCGATCTTGCGCAAAAAGGACATGAAATCATTTATGTCCCTTGTCATCGCAGCCACATGGACTACCTGCTGCTAAGCTATGTGATTTATCATCAGGGGCTGGTGCCACCGCATATCGCAGCCGGTATCAATCTTAATTTCTGGCCGGCAGGCCCTATTTTCCGCCGGGGCGGCGCTTTTTTTATCCGGCGCAGCTTCAGCGGAAACAAACTTTATTCAGCCGTATTCCGCGAATACCTGTGCCAGTTGTTCAGCAAAGGCTATTCAGTAAAATTCTACTCAGAAGGTGGCCGCAGCCGTACTGGCCGCTTATTGCAGCCCAAAACAGGTATGCTGGCCATGACGGTACAGTCAATGCTCCGCGGCATTGACCGCCCGGTTACTTTAGTGCCGGTATACCTGGGCTATGAGCATGTGATGGAAGTAAATACTTACCTTAATGAGCTTAAAGGCTCCGGCAAGAAAAAAGAATCTGTGACCGGAGTGCTGAAAGCTATCCGTAATCTGCGTGATTATGGCTACGGTTATGTGAACTTTGGCGAACCGGTTTCACTTAACAGTTACCTGAATCGTGAAGCACCAGACTGGAAAAGCAGCATCCATCCGCTGGAAGTACAAAAACCACAATGGCTTAATCCGGTAGTTTCATCACTGTCTGAAAATATCATGCAACGGATTAATCAGGCGGCAGCTCTGAATAGTATTAACCTGATTGCGCTCTGTTTGCTGGCAACCGAAAAGAAAACGCTGACCCGTCAGGAACTGGAGAAGCAGCTGAATTTCTGTCTGGCACTACAGCAGGCAGTACCATACCACAAGCAGGTTACCCTTCCCGGTGAACCGGCTTCAGCTTTAATTGATCACGCGGTTAAGTTGCAAAAAATCCAGCAAACGACAGACCATTTTGGCGAATTACTCAGCCTGACACCGGAAAATGCCATACTGCTCAGTTACTACCGTAACAATATTCTGCATCTGTTTATTCTGCCGGCCATTGTTGCATCAGCTATTCTGCATCAGCGAGGTTTGACACAGGAAAAAGTACTGCAACTGGCAGAGCAGTTGTATCCGTTATTGCAACAGGAGTTCTTTCTGGATGTGCAATCGCTACAGGAATATTGCCTGACCATTCTGCAGTATTTTACTGAGCATAAACTGGTAGAGATGCAGGGAGAAACTTATCGCAGTGCTCCACAGCAAAGTGAAGCTTATTTTATGCTGAGCCTGCTGGCACATTGTGCTGAAGATACGTTGCAACGTTATGCAATGGTATTAAACCTGCTGCAAAATCAGGGCCCGCAAAACCGGGCAGAGCTGGAGAAACAAAGTCACCAGTTGGCGCAGCGGCTTTTAAATCTGCATGGTATTACTGCGCCTGAATACTACGATAAGCAGCTGTTCAGTACTCTGACCAATACGTTGAAAGATGCAGGTTACATCAGCAGTGATGAACAAAACCGGCTGGCAGCTGCAGACAGCTTGCCAGCACTGGCAAAAGCCGTAAATGCCTTGCTACGTAACGACGTTCTGCAAAGCATTCACAGTATTATTCCCCGGCAAAAATCAGCGGGGAGCTGATGCATACTGGCGGATAACCCCTTCCTGAATACTTGATGCGACTAACTGCCCCTGACGGTTAAAAAACTGTCCTTTTACCAAACCACGGCCGCCGGATGCGGCCGGGCTTTCCACCGCATACAATAGCCAGTCATCAAAGCGGAAATCCCGGTGATACCACATAGCATGATCAATTGTTGCCACCTGCATATTAGGCGCCATAAAAGACTTACCATGCGGCTGCAGTGCCGTTGGCAGGAAGTTAAAATCCGAAGCATAAGCCAGCAGATATTTATGGATC
This sequence comes from uncultured Pseudoalteromonadaceae bacterium, assembly GCA_964643585.1. Taxonomy (GTDB): domain Bacteria; phylum Pseudomonadota; class Gammaproteobacteria; order Enterobacterales; family Alteromonadaceae; genus Alishewanella. The sequence goes on along the minus strand of CAZXTH010000122.1, from coordinate 3,165 downwards.
CGCAGGTCGTCTGGCATACTGCCATTGGCTTTAAACCACACGTACCGTAACGGCTCACTCACCTGAGGCTGAAACGGGTTCTGGAAATCTACCGGACGCATTTCTATCGGTTTTTCACAAATAAACTTACTGCGTAATTTTTCCGGAATCAGCTCAGCATGCTGCTGATAAAAATCCAGGTCAGAAACCAGTTGCTCCGGCCCCGGCACATCCGGCATTAAATCCTGATGTTCGAATCCCTCTTCTTCCACCTGGAATGACGCTGTCATATGGAAAATCTGTTTACCGTACTGAATAGCGCTGACCCTGCGGGTACTGAAGCTTTTACCATCACGAATGTTTTCTACTTCATAGACAATCGGTTTTTCCGCATCGCCCGGTCGCAGAAAATAAGAATGGAACGAATGCACTTTTCGCTCTTCGTCTATGGTTTCTTTCGCTGCTGACAATGCCTGCCCCATAACCTGGCCGCCAAACACAGATTTAAACCCCAGATCCTGGCTTTGCCCCCGATATAGCCCCTGCTCAATAGTTTCCAGCTTCAGCAAAGATAAAAGTTTGTCTAATACCTGACTCATACGATAGCCTTATATGATTTACGGATCTGTAGCAGATATTCTGCCGCAAACACAGGAGATGAGCAAAAGTGGCGTACTGGTTATTTAAGACTGAACCTTCAGAATGCAGTATCGATGACTTTGCAGCAGCGCCGGAACGGGCTATAGTCTGGGAAGGAGTCCGTAACTATCAGGCCCGGAATTTTCTGCGTGATCAGGTACAACTGCATGATCAGGTTTTTATTTACCATTCCAGTTGTAAATATATCGGTATTGCCGGGATCGCTACTGTTGTCAAAACCGCCTACCCCGACCCCAGCCAGTTTGATTCTGCCAGCCCTTATTTTGACGAAAAAACATCCATCAATAACCCAAGATGGATAGCGGTTGATTTGCAGTTCAGCGCAAAATTCCGGCAACTGTTGCCGCTGGACAAACTTAAAACCTCGGCTAAGCTGGAACAATTACCACTGGTTCAGAAAGGCAGCCGTTTATCGGTCATGCCGGTCACTCCCGGACAGTGGAAAACCATAACAGAGATGGCCGGGCATCCTGAAAATATATAAAAAACAAATGCTTTAAGTTTTGCTGGAAACATCCATCATCTAACTCAGCATTAAATAAATTTGCCGGCTTTGCTGGCTTAAACGGTTTCCGGAGATAATACCGGATGGGGTAAGTTAAGGCCGCAGACATAGTCTGATGGCCAGCCTGCAGGAGCCACTATGGCACAAGAAAGGCGGCACAACGGCAAAGATATTTATTCGTTCTGGGACACCCTGAATGATGAGCAAAAATTTGCCGTCACAGAACTACAGTGCTACGGCTACGAATTACTATTTGTACGCTGTATCACACAGCAACCGCTGGCGATTCTGGCCCACGGTGACCAGTTAGCTTCTGTAGATTGTCTGGGGCAGATTGATACTGCGCCACAACTCAGGTTAAGAAACTAACGACCATACTTTTCTGTATGGTCGTTAGGTGCTATTGATCTTTGCTGATGGTTTTTGCAGCTATTGCTGCAGGGTAATATAAGCTCTTACTTGCTGTTCCAGTACTGACAACGGCAAACTGCCGCTTTGCAAAATCACATCATGGAATTCGCGCACATCAAATTTTTCGCCCAGCGCCTGCTCTGCTTCAGCTCTTAAGCGTTTGATAGTGATCTCTCCCAGTTTGTAAGAAAGTGCCTGCGCAGGCCAGCTGATATAGCGATCAATTTCGGTCGTTACGTTATGCATAGACAACGCAGTATTATCTGCCAGGAAATCTATTGCCTGTTGCCGGCTCCATCCCATACTGTGCATACCGGTATCCACCACTAAACGTGCTGCACGCCACATTTCAAAGGTCAGCCGGCCAAAATTGCTGTAAGGATCCTGATAAAATCCCATTTCCAGTCCCAGATGCTCAGCATAAAGTCCCCAGCCTTCACCAAAAGCTGAAGTATAGAAACTACGACGATATGCAGGCAGCTCACTATGTTCACGAGCCAGTGAAATCTGTAAATGGTGACCTGGCACAGCCTCATGCAGTGTCAGTGCTTCCATTTCATATAATGGCCGGCGATTCAGGGCATAAGTATTAACCCAGTAAAAACCGGCCTGATCATCCCGTGATGCGCCAGAATAGCGCCCGGTAGTATATTTAGGCGCAATCTCTGCCGGAACAGGTACTACACCATAAGGGGTGCGGGGTAGTGTTTTAAACAGTTTCGGCAATTCCGCATCTGCTTTTTTCGACAGGTATGCGGCATAGCGCATCAGCTCATCAGCAGTTTTCGGATAGAACTGAGCATCAGTTCTCAGGAAGTTGACAAAATCAGCAAAGCTGCCTTTAAAACCCAGCCCATCAATAACCTGCTGCATTTCGGCACGAATACGTGCAACCTCGTCCAGGCCAATCTGATGCACCTGTTCCGGGGTCATTTTCAGGGTAGTGTAATGTTCCAGACGATTCTGATAATACTCACGGCCATTCGGCAAATCACTGGCAGCAATACTGTCATTAGCATTTGGCAAATATTCGGTCACCATAAAGTCATAGAATGCCTGATAAGCCGGATTTACTGCTTCAGCAATGACCTGTTGTGCTTCTGCTACCAGTTGTTGCCATTGCTCAGCCGTTACAAAATCTGGCTGGCGCTTAAACGGCCGGTAAAAAATGCTGTCTTGCGGGGCGGTAATATAAGACCGGATACTGTCTTCAAATCCTACCAGCACAGCTTTGGGTTGCGTCATGCCAGTTGCCAGCCCTTGCTTCATCCAGTCTGTCTGTTGCTGCATGTATCCGGGAACCGCAGCCAGCTGCTGCAGATAATTCTGATAATCTGCCACAGTACGGAAAGAAATACGCTGAGGCAGGAAAGACAAACTGGTATGGAAACCAGATTCCGATGTCAATGGCCGCATCTGGGCGCCAAAGCGGTATTCATCAATATCATTAGCCAGCCGGTAGCTTAAAATGGCATGGTTAATCTGGTTCTGTTCTGATAGCCCGCTTACATCCACCGCGTTCAGTTTCTGCTGCCATTCCAGCCGTTGCTGCTGGCGTGCTGCGATTGGCGTTCGCCATGATGACTGCGGAGGATCCGGACCATGTCAAG
>CAZXTH010000121.1:0-8841 GCA_964643585.1 uncultured Pseudoalteromonadaceae bacterium | reverse complement strand
CGCAGTGTAGTTATTCTACATAAGCACACGATAACGCAGTAAAAAAGCCAAACAGACGCTGCCCGCAGGGTTCATCTGGCGATGATTTGCTCTTTGTCACTCGTCGCTTATTTAGAATAACTAAACGGCGTTCCTCGTTTCGCGATCACATCATCGCCAGAGTGAACAAAGTTTAATCATAAAACGTCAACACGCTCTAGTGTTCGGCGAATGATGCAGCTTTGTCAATCAGTAGTTAAGGTGGTCAGACTAAAGTCTGTATGAACCCCTGCGCTATTCATAGCGCAGGGCATCGATAGGTTGTAGTTTTGCAGCTTTGGTTGCAGGGTAATAGCCAAAGAACACGCCAATCAGCGCAGAAAAGCCCAGGCTCATCATTACCACTGCAGGCTGAATAATGGCTGTCAGTCCAGCAAAGTAAGATAGAGCAGATGTTACGGCAACAGCCAGCAATAAACCGATTAATCCTCCCAGGCCACAGAGTAATACTGCTTCAATCAGAAACTGTTTCAGAATATCACTGGGCTGGGCGCCTACAGCCATGCGCAGGCCGATTTCTCTGGTCCGTTCGGTTACCGAGACCAGCATAATATTCATAATACCGATCCCGCCAACCAGCAGTGATACAGACGCTACCGCGGCCAGCAAGCCGTTGAATATTTGCATGGTTTGTGCCCGGGTTTCTACCATTTCTGACAGATTACGGATCCGGTATGGTGTTTCTGAACTGGTTGTGCGTAAACGTTGCTGGAGCAGATTATTTAATTCCTGCTCAACATAGGACATATCTTTTTCGTGGGTGACCTGCACAATAATAGAGCGTACGGCTTTGGGGCTGGACATCATAATACCGGATAATCTTTTACGTACAGTGTCCAGTGGCATAAAGATAATATCGTCCTGATCATTGCCCTGAGTATTTTGCCCCTTGCCATGCAGAACGCCGATTATTGTTACCGGGTTTTTATCTATGCGGATAGTCTGGCCCAGCGGATCACTTTCACCAAACAGCTCTCGTTTAAGGGTCTGCCCAATAACAGCGACTCTGGCGGCACTGTTCAGTTCGGTTTCTGTAAAGGTTCTGCCTTCAGCAACAGACCAGCTTTGTGCTTCATAAATCTTATTATTTACACCCAGTATCGATGGCGCCCAGTTCATATTGCCATAAACTACTTGTGCATTGGCCTGTAGTGTCGGGGCGGCAACATTGACTTCCGGGATCTGGCTCTCTATTGCCTGAGCATCCATTTCGGTAAGCCCCTGATTAGATCCGCTGGCCTGACGGGCGCCGCCCATAAAGCGGGGGCGGGCAAAAATAACGAATACATTACCGCCCAGATTTTTTATTTGCTGGTCAACATCATGGCGCGCGCCGGCACCCAGTGCCAGCATAATAATTACGGCTGAAACACCGATAATAATACCGAGCATGGTCAGGATACTGCGTAACAGATTGACTCTGAGCGCGACCCAGGCCACTTTTATCAGAAGCAGGCTGTTCATGTTAACGCCCCCGCCAGTTTATGATTTCTGAAATGCAGTAGTGCAGCTTCTGCTGATGCAGGTTCTGAACGTTTGTCAGACAAAAGCAAACCATCACGGAATACCAGCTGGCGGCTGGCAAAGGCAGCAATATCCGGTTCGTGGGTAACCAGCACCAGCGTTTTGCCTTGTTTATGTAACTGCTGAAACAGCTGCATGATTTCCAGGCTGGTTTCGCTGTCCAGCGCTCCTGTCGGTTCATCGGCCAGTAACAGCGCCGGGTTATTCACCAGTGCTCTGGCTATTGCAACACGCTGTTGCTGGCCACCGGATAGCTGGGCAGGATGGTGATCAATACGTGAACCCAGTCCAACCATTTCCAGGCAGTGCAGAGCACGCTCACGGGCCTCAGCAGTGCTGGTCTGGCTATATAGCAGGGGAAGCATGACATTATCCAGTGCAGAAGTTCTTGGCAGTAAGTTAAATTGCTGAAAGACAAAGCCAATATATTTATTACGGACTTGCGCCAGACTGGCAGCGCTGAGGTGGGTGACATCCTGCCCCTGAACCAGAATCTGGCCTTGCGTCGGGGCATCCAGGCAACCCAGCATATTCATAAAAGTTGACTTGCCGGAGCCGGAAGGTCCCATTACAGAGACAAATTCACCCTGTCCAATACAGATATCAACACCTTTGAGGGCTTTCACTAATTGATCGCCCATCTGATAGTGTTTTTCTATCCCTCTGGTTTCAATTACCGGTGTTTGTATCATCTTTATTCCGCCCTGACTGCCCGTACTATTACAGCTGCTCCTGCCTGCAGTTCTCCTGACAACACTTCGCTGTACTCGTCGTTGCTTAAACCTATACGGATATTTACCGCTTGTGGCTGCTGCTGAGCATCCAGAATCCAGACCTGAGCTGCAGTGCCCTGATTACCCTGACGTTGTTGCCGGCGGCTTTCATTCAGTGCCTTGTAGCGGCTGAACTCATCTTCGGTCAGTATCAGCTGTAATTCATTTTCCAGCTTTTGCCGTTGCTGCTGAAATTGCTGGCGGGGTTCGCCCATTGGCTGGCCGTCATTCATCTGGCTGCGCATTGCCTGCATATTCCGGCTCATTTCCTGATATAACTGCCGTACTTTTGCGGCTTTATCAGATGATAATTGCAGGTCTTTTATCAGTTCGCCTGCCATATCCGGCATGTTTCCCTGAGAGCGGTTACCGCCAGATGTGTTTGAGGCTCCTGCCGGGCGAAAACGCAGTGCAGTATTGGGAGCACGCAGAATATCCTGTTTCTGTCCGCGGATAATATTCAGGTTGGCGGTCATTCCCGGCAACAATAATTGCTGATTGTTTGGCGCACTGATAATCACCTTGTAGGTCACCACATTCGACTCGTTGGTCGCAGCTTTTCTGACTTGTGCTACTTCGCCACGGAACTGGCGATCCGGATAGGCATCAACCTGAAACCTTACTTGTTGTCCCTGTTGCACTTTTCCGATATCAGCTTCATCTACGTCAGCTTCTATCTGCATTTGTGACAAATCCTGAGCAATGGTAAACAGTGTAGGGGCTGACAGACTTGCCGCAACGGTTTGGCCAATATCTACCTGGCGGTCAATTACTGTGCCATTGACGGGGGAGCGGATAGTGGTTCTGTCCAGATCCAACTGGGCTTGTTCCAGTTGGGCTTCTCTTTGCAATAACTGCGCTTCAGCACTTTGTATCTGCGCCTGAGATAGGGTGATCTGAGCTTTGGCTGTTTCGTAATTGGCCAGAGCGTCGTCCAGATCACTCTGGTTTGTCAGCTTCTGGCGCATTAACTCCTGCTGGCGCTGGTATGCGCGCTCTGCTCTGGAAAGTTCTGCTCTGGATTTTGTCAGTGTTGCCTGTTGCTGTGCCAGGCTTGCTCTGGCCATCACAACATCTGCTTCAGCTTGTCTTACTCTGGCAATATATGTGCGGTCATCCAGTCTGGCAATAATCTGCCCCTGGGTGACATCATCATTAAAATCTGCCAGTAACTGAGTAATTAACCCGGAAATTTCGGTACCAACTTCAACAGTGACAACGGCTTTGGTACTACCGGCCGTATTGACCACACTTTCGATATCTCCGGCTGCAATCGTCTGGGTTTGGTATCTGATTTCGGGCTGATTATTACCCAAAGGCAGCCATAACCAGCCTGCGATCACTACGACAACAATACCTGCCACAATCCAGTAGCGCATAACAACAACTCCGCCTTTTTCCGATGGGCTCAATATAGCCACAGCCTGTGCAGGGGAATAGTCAGTAAAGGTAAAGGTTGTGTAAAGTTGAGAAAACAGCAGTTTATTTAACCCCTTTCTGATTATTGGTACGTCTGATCTGTGAACGTAATAAGGTTAAGGAGTTTTAGTATGTCAGTAATTACTATGCCTGTTTCTGCAAATGCAGTGCTTATCCGGACAGTAATCAGTGCAGTTAGTGCCACTGTTGTCACATTCGCTTTATTCGTATTGATGCAATTTTTAATTGCTTTTGACGGCCCTCAGTTTGTGTTACCGGATGAGCCGGCAACTATTATTGAATTGATGTCTCCGCCACCGGAAACCTCACCGGCAACCCGTCAGTTGTTGCCCCCTAAACCCCGGCAGATACCTCAGGAGTTATTACGTTCTGATATTCAGCCAACAGACAGCGGTGCTAAGATTGATATGACAGGGTTTCAGCCTGACAAACTGGTTATTGATACGTCTACCGGAATCAGTCATAGCGGGCAGTTGGCTGATAAAACTGCAACGCCGTTGTTCAGGGCTGAACCGCGTTTTCCGCCAGAAGCATTACGGCAGGGGATTTCTGGCTGGGTTATTTTGAGTTTCAGTATTGATGAAACAGGGTCAGTAACCGATATTGCTGTCGTTGCAGCTGAACCCCGCAATCTGTTTGAGCGTGAGGCAGTACGGGCATTACGCCGCTGGAAATACCAGCCACAGATAATAGATGGCAAAACAGTCAGACAAACGAATTTGCAGGTGCAACTGGATTTTGCCTTGCAGAACGAATAACAAAAAGTACGGGCTGAGGAATGGCTATGGCGTTATCCTTTTTGCTGGCAGGCCGGATTACAGGCAAGCTGAATGCTGAAGAGCTGTTTGCGCAGTATATTTCTACCCGCCACAGCCGGGATTTGCAAAAACTGATAGCGCTGTGCGGTAATGATTTATACCACTATCTGCTAAGGCAATCAGACGAGAGAATGGCGGAAGATATCAGCCAGCAGTGCTGGCTGAAGGTTATTGAAAAACACCATACCTTTCGGGGAGGCAGCAGCTTTAAAACCTGGCTGTTCACTGTTGCACGCAATTGTCTGTTTGATGAACTGCGACGGCAACAGCGCTGGCAGAGCTGTGAACTGGATGAAGATACATTTGCGCCGGATATGAATGCAGATACGAATACTATTGTGCAGCAACTTGAACAGCAGCAGCGGCAGCTTTTGTTTGACCAGCAACTAATGTTATTGCCTTTTGCGCAAAGGGAAGCATTGATACTGCAACTGGAGGGTTTTTCGCTGAGCGAAATTGCTGATATTACCTCGCAGCAGACCGAAACCATTAAAAGCCGGTTACGTTATGCCCGGCAGTTTCTGCAACAGTTTTACGGAGTAAATAATGACTGACAGTGATGAACACCTGCAACGGAAGTTACAGCAGCAGTATCAGCAGAGTAAGCAGGCTAACCCTTTACCTGATAAAGCGAAGAAACGTATTATCCAGTTTGCAGCTGCCCGGCAGGAGAAACAGTATGGATGGTGGCGTAACACTCAGTTGGTATTAGGCTGCGGTTTTCTGGCTGTACTGGGCTATCTGATGATGCAACCGGTGATGGTGCCGTCTTACCAGATTATTGTCAGCCATGACGGCTCTTTTAAAGAAATCCAGCAACACAGTTTAACATTGCGTTCTGTACCTGCTGTAGTTGCCCAGTTTACAACAGATGAAAACCAGCTGCGTTACCAGCAATTGCAGGCTGCACAACAGAACACCGCGCAATTTTATTCGCAAAAAGGGATTCTGCATAAAGAACAGCAGCAGTGGCAGATCAAAGTATGTGACGAACTGCTGGTAAACATAGACCAGGCATTACTGAATCAGCTGAGTTTGTATGACAGTAGCATTAATCAGCTACCACAACACCGCTGGGTAGAACTTACCCGTGGAGCACAGGGCCAGATACTGGCTATAAGGTCTGCCGATTCAGCTTTACAGTGCCCGCATAGCTGAAACAGGCTGATAATACTGGCCGGAGTTGCATTAAAATGCCAGTGGTGTTATTCATTAAGTTCAGATTCAGCTAAAGTACGAGGGTTCAGGTGAAATTCAAAGTCATTGCGTTATGGTGCTTATGCAGTGTGATGCCGGTTAAAGCGCAGGAGTTTTTATCTCCGCTGGTAACCGACTTTGAGCAGCATTTTCAGGCTGTATTAGCTGAGCAGGATATTCCTGGTGGCGCTTATGCCATCGTCTATAAAGATCAAATTATCAGAGCTGGCGGTTTTGGTGTCAGAGAGAAAGGCAGCGAACAGCCTGTAGATCCCTATACCGTATTCCGGATTGCCTCAGTTTCTAAAACGTTTGCGGCTGGTCTGGCATCTATTCTGGCTTCGCGCGGGCATTTTAAGTGGGATGAAGCGGTTACACATTACATTCCGGATTTTGCATTTAAGAGCAACCAGTATACCCGGCAACTGAAAATCGAACATTTACTGTCGCAGAGCACCGGCGTTATGCCAAATGCTTACGACAATATGATCGAAGCTAATATGTTGCCGGAGCGTATTCTGCCGCATTTTAAAAAATTGGATCCGATGTGTCAGCCCGGCCAGTGTTATGGCTACCAGAATGTGCTGTTTAGTCTGATTGAACCGATAATGCAGCAAACGACCCACAGTGATTATGCCAGCCTGCTGCAACAGAATATTTTTAAGCCACTGCAATTACCCACGGCATCTGTTGGCCTGGAAGCTTTTTTGAATACTGAAAACCGGGCAATGCCGCATGTTAAAGCACTAGGGCACTGGCGCAATACGCAGGTTCAGGAAAGTTATTACCGTTTTGCCGCTGCTGCCGGGGTAAATGCCAGTGCAATGGATCTTGGCTATTGGTTGATTGCCCAGCTGGGGTACAAACCTGATGTGCTATCAACAGATTTGTTGCAACAGATTACCAGCAAAAGAGTGAAAACCCGCCGGGATCTACGCCGTAAAGAGTGGCGAAACTACCTGACAGATGCTTATTATGCGCTCGGCTGGCGTGTGTATCAGTTCGGTGAGGAAGAACTGGTTTATCACGGTGGCTGGGTTCAGGGCTTCAGAGCAGATATTGCTTATTCAAGGCAACGTGAACTGGGACTGGTAATTCTGCTGAATGCAGAAACAAGTATGGTTAATGAGCTGAGTACTTACTTCTGGTCTTCTATGTTTACTGCATTTCAGCAACAGGATCAGCACAAAGATACGGTACCTGAGCTGTTACTGACAGCTGCTGAATAATTTAGAATATAAATTTGCGTTGTCTGCCCATTTAGGTGAGCTCGCTGGTATCTGCTTTTTAAGCTGAACAAAATCCATCACAAAAGATCAGCAGCGCCAGTCTGCTTGGTATAAATCAATATAGAAATCAATGCTTATCGCCGGTGATTGCTCAAATAATCGCTGGCGTATTTCCGGAGTAAACTTCCAGGCCAGTGGCACCATCTGAATCAGATTATCCAGATCCTGTTGCCGGGTAAAATGCAGCGGATAGCTTAACTGTTGCCTTTGCTGGTGGCTGAAACCTTCAATATCAGTAATGGTTTCGGGGTGTAGCCTGACTTGTGGATAAAGCACATGTTTCATTTCTACCAAATGGTGCGGGGCGGGTGTCACTGTTAGCAGATACCCACCACTGCGAATGACTCTCTTTAGCTCAGCTGGCTGAGAAGGCGCATAAACCCGCAATATCAGCTCAAAACTGTCGTCAGCAAAAGGTAACTGGTAAGCACTGGCTACTGCGAATTGTTGTTGCGGATAGCTTTTGGCTGCATAGCGGATAGCTGCTTTGGAGATATCAATACCGCAGAGCGAACTATTCGGAAGCACTGTTGCCAGCCTGCCACTGTAATAACCTTCACCACAGCCAAGATCCAGAATAGTTGCAGGAGATAGCGAAAGTGCCAGTTCGTTAAGACGATCTGACAGTGGCTTATACCAGCCTGCCTGTAAAAACTGGCGCCTGGCCAGCATCATGGCTTTGTTATCTCCGGGATCTTTTGACCCTTTGTGTTGTACCGGTAGTAAGTTGACATAGCCTTCGCGGGCAATATCAAAACTATGGCTGGCAGAGCAGCGATACTGGTTTTGCTGTAATTGCAGCGGCTGCTGACACAAAGGGCATAAATACATAGCCATTTCCTGAGTAAAAAGGGCGCATAGTCTAAAACAGGCAAACCGTATGGCAAAGTATTTTATAGATGGCTCTGGTATACTTGAAGGCTGTTTTTATGTCAGGAATCATCATGCAGGATCTGGAACTGTGGACGCTGGATGAACTTTGTGATCATGCGTTCGATATATTTGAAGAGCTGGCAGCAGAGAATCTGTCAGCTGAGGATTACCGGTTATATCAGCAACATTATGAAGAACGCGGTTATGTTGATCTGGTTGTTGCCCCGGAAGACTGGGTAGAGCTGATTATGCAGGAGTTGGAACCTGAGCTGCATTTTGAAGCGCAAATTGGCCTGAGTGGTGAAACTGGCCAGGCAGATATTGTTCTGGCGCGAATTCTGTTAAGCCGTGAAAAACATGAGTCGTTATGCCATGCCAGATGGCGGGAGAGCACCAACTGATACGGCTATAGTCGGATAGACATTCTTTACTTAGTGGTTAAGCTTTTGCTGTGAATCAATAGACGGAGAGTCATCATGTTATTACAACAGGGTCAGAGTCTGGTGTTACTTATTGATATTCAGCAAAAGCTGTTACCTGCCATCCATAATAATCAGACAGTATTACAGGCAGCTTCCTGGGTGCTGGAAGTCGCCAGAGAGCTGGATGTTCCGGTATTAATTACTGAGCAATACCCGCAAGGGCTGGGTACTACTGCTTCGGCTTTGGCTGAGCTGATTCCGGCTGATCATGTCTTACAGAAAATGCATTTCAGTGCGCTGCGTGAACCGGAGATTATCGCTGCGGTAAGCCGGTTTCAGCGTAAACAACTGGTTGTTATTGGTACCGAAACTCATGTTTGCGTATTACAAACGGTAATGGATGCCCTGGTCGCGGGTTATCAGGTGTTTGTGGTTGAAGATGCGGTAGGTTCCCGGACGGAACAGA
>CAZXTH010000120.1:5315-8848 GCA_964643585.1 uncultured Pseudoalteromonadaceae bacterium | reverse complement strand
TAACCATGCCGGTATCATGTGGCCGTGGCGATACCTCACTGAACCAGACATCATCACCTTTAATAAACAGTTCCACGCCAAACAAACCATAACCACCGAGCGCCTGGCAAACAGCTTTGGCATAGTCTTGCGCTTTTTGCAGTGCCGCTGGGGACATTTGCTGCGGCTGCCAGCTTTCGCGGTAATCGCCTTTTTCCTGACGATGACCGATAGGTTCACAAAACTGAATACCAGACACCGAATTCACAGTCAGCAGAGTAATTTCATAGTCAAAGTCGATAAAGCCTTCAACAATCACCCGGCCCTTGCCTGCTCTGCCACCTTCCTGAGCGTACTGCCAGGCAGCTTCAACATCGTCTTCTGAACGAATCACACTCTGTCCTTTACCAGACGACGACATAATAGGTTTAACCACACAAGGAAAGCCTATGCTTTTTACTGCATCCAGATAGCTGTGACGGTCGCTGGCAAAGCGGAATGGTGAAGTTGGCAGCTTCAGTTCTTCAGCAGCGAGACAACGGATCCCTTCCCGGTTCATGGTCAGGTTAGCCGCTTTGGCGCTCGGAATAACTTTAAAGCCACATTCTTCCAGCTCTAGCAGTATTGAAGTAGCAATAGCTTCAATTTCCGGCACGATAAGCGCCGGTTTCTCGGTAATAACCAACTGCCGTAACGCCGCACTGTTCAGCATCGACATAACAACAGCTTTATCCGCTACCTGCATTGCCGGGGCATTAGGGTAACGGTCAACAGCGATGACTTCACAGCCGTAGCGTTTCAGTTCAATACAGACTTCTTTGCCCAACTCGCCACTGCCTAGCAACAGCACTTTAGTTGCGCTGCCTGCGCCAGGTGTACCTATCTGAGTGTTTTTAGTTGTCATTTTATTTTCACCATTGGTCTTTCCGGACGGCTCCAGTCTACATGGAATGCTTTGCCTTTTGCTTTATCGGTACGCTCAAACGTATGGGCACCAAAATAATCGCGCTGTCCCTGTAGCAAATTGGCAGGAAGCACTGCAGTACGGTATGAATCATAATAACTCAGTGCAGAACTTAATGCGGCAACCGGGATCCCCGCCAGCGTGGCATTGGCAACGGCTTTACGCCAGTTTTGCTGATATACCGAGATCTGTTTGGCAAAGAACGGATCCAGCAACAGATTTTCCAAATCATCATTACGCTCGTAAGCTTCAGTAATAGATTGCAGGAAAACAGCCCGGATAATACAGCCCGCCCGCCAGATCTTGGCAATTTCACCAAATTTCAGCTGCCAGCCATATTCATCAGCTGCCGTTTTCATCAGATGGAAGCCTTGCGCATAAACGCAGATTTTGGCGCAATACAAAGCATCATGCAGAGCCTGAATAACTTCATCTTTTTGCTGTTCTGTATACAGCAGCGGCGCAGGCCCTGCCAGTGTCGTTGCGGCTTTTACCCTTTCACCTTTCAGGGCAGATAACGAACGGGCATATACTGCTTCAGCAATGGTCGGTGACGGGCTGCCAAGCTGCAGGCTGCTGACAGCAGTCCATAATCCGGTACCTTTCTGGCCGGCTTTATCCAGAATGACATCAACCAGTGGCAAACCGGTTTCAGAATCTTTAGTGGCCAGTACTTCGGCGCTAATCCCGATCAGATAGCTATGCAGAATGCCATCATTCCAGCGCTTGAATACATCTGCAATTTCATCCGCTGTCATACTCAACGTATCACGCATAACCTGATAGGCTTCACAGATCAGCTGCATATCGGCGTATTCAATGCCGTTATGTACCATTTTGACATAATGACCTGAACCGCTGGGCCCGATGTAGGCAGCACAAGGCTCACCTTCTGTTACCGGATTTCCCGGTTCAAAACGCTCAATCGGTTTGCCGGTTGCAGGATCCACTTTGGCAGCAATGGCCTGCCATAACGGTTTAATCCGGGTCCAGGCGTAAGGATCGCCACTAGGCATCAGTGACGGCCCAAAACGGGCACCGGTTTCACCACCCGATACTGCAGTACTGAAAAAGATAAACTTACCTTCATAACGTTTTTCGCGTTCAACCGTATCTGTCCACAGGCTGTTTCCGGTATCAACAATAATGTCATCAGCATTAATACCGGCATCAATCAGTTTCAGGCAGACATCATCAACAGGTTTACCGGCGGGGACAGACAGAACAATCAGGTGGGGAGCAGAAAGACGGGATAATAATTCGGTGTAAGAGCTGCAGGCTTCAACCCGCGGTGGCTGGTTGCCTCTTTCTGCCGCATCCTGTGCCAATACGGCTTCCAGCTTATGATGGTCCAGATCGAAGGCGGCAACACGGTAACCATTATCCGCCAGGTTGAGTATGAGGTTTTTCCCCATTACTCCGGCTCCAACAAAACCAATATCACAAAGCTGGGTTGTATCAGTCATCTGACGATCCTTTAATTCTGTAGCTGTTCCGGCGGCAACGCCATGAAATGGCGCGCATTATACTGGAAAAAAAACGCCAAACCTACTGCCAGACAGAGATGCTGCAGGCTGCCTGCTGATATTTTGTCTGCGGCTCACTCTTTTCCAGCAGTAAACCTTTATTGACAGATGTATCCAGTAACAGGCTCCGGGCTTGTTGTGGCAAGGTTACAGCGAGCTCCTGCTCGGCAGCATTAATAATAAATAATAACGAGGCATTATTGGTTTTATTGATAATGATAAAAACACAGGCTGAGTGATCGGGGTCATGCCAGTCAGCTTCCTGTTTTTCATGACCATCGGTATTAAACCAGCACACCTGATGTTTATCGCCATGCAACTGATATTGATCATCCAGCAGCGATAACTGCTGTAAACAGGAATACCGGCGCCGGAAGGCCAGCATCTGCCTGACAAACCGCAAAAAATCTTCCTGTTCGGCGTCCAGTTGCCAGTTCAGCCAACTGATGTCATTGTCCTGGCAATACGCATTATTATTACCCTGTTGCGTATGGCTCAGCTCATCACCTCCCAGCCAGTGAATCATCCCCTGGCTCAGTAACAGGCTGGTAACCAGATTCCGCTTATGCTGAAAACGCCGGGCAATAACAGCCGAATCCTTGCTCGGCCCTTCAGTGCCGTAATTACAACTCAGGTTATGCTCATGACCGTCACGGTTTTCCTCGCCGTTCTGCCAGTTGTGTTTATGCTGATAACTGACCAGATCATGCAGGGTAAAGCCATCGTGGTAAGTGAGGTAATTTACACTGCAACAAGCAGGCTTATGGTGTTTCTGGAAAATATCACGGGACCCAAGCAAACGGGTGGTAAACTCCGGCAGTATACCTTTGTCACCACGCCAGAAAGCCCGAAACGTATCACGGCAACGGTCATTAAGTTCAGACCAGTGCGCCGGAAACTGCCCAAGCTGATAGCCCATCGGGCCGACATCCCAGGGCTCAGCAATCAGTTTGGCCTGAGAGATAACCGGGTCCTGAGCGATAATCTGAAAAAAACCGGCATGCGGGCTGAAGCTTTTATGTTCCCGGGCCAGTGTAACGGCTAAATCAAACCGGAACCCATCC
>CAZXTH010000120.1:545-5305 GCA_964643585.1 uncultured Pseudoalteromonadaceae bacterium | reverse complement strand
ATCCACCTGCATTTCTGTCAGCCAGTAACGCATGGCATCCATAACCAGCTTCTGTACCATCGGATGCGACAAATTCAGCGTATTGCCGCAACCGGTATAATTACAATACTGCTGAAAATCGGTCATTCCTGCATGGCTTTCGAACAGGTAATAATGACGGGCTGCCAGCCCGCGAAAATTCAGATAAGGGCCATCCTCACCGGCTTCTGCGCTATGGTTAAAAACCACATCCAGAATCACTTCCAGACCATGCTGGTGATAAGTACGCACCAGCTCTTTAAATTCACTTACCGCATCTTTTAACTGATAACGGGGTTCCGGAGCCATAAAGCAAACCGGGTTATACCCCCAGTAATTAGTCAGCTTAAGATTAGTCAGCCGTGGCTCAGGCATAAAGCTGGTTACCGGCAGCAGCTGAACGGTGGTAACTCCAAGCTTTTTCAGATGCTCAATAACTGCTGGCTGGCACATGCCAAGGTAGGTGCCGCGCATCCCATCCGGTACTTGCGGATGCAACATAGTCATGCCTTTTACATGTGCTTCGTAAATAACGGTTTTTTCACGCGGGATCCGCGGTTTTGTGGTGCCCTGCCAGTCAAAGTCATTATGTTCCAGCACACCTTTGGCCAGCATATAATGGCTTTTAGTTCGATACAGCCGCTCATTCCATACCAACGGGCGGTTCAGCTTACGGGTATAAGGATCCAGTAACAGCTGTTCGCGTTCAAACACCAGACCCGTTTCAGGTTGATGCGGGCCATCGGCTTTCAGTGCATACAGCACTCCGGCATCAATTCCCTCAACCTGCACATGCCAGATATCCCCGGTACGCCCGCTGAAAGGCACTTCCGCCAGTAGCTCTTCTGTATCACCTCGAAACAAACACAGTTGCAGCGCCGTTGCATCGGGTGCAAAAACAGCAAAGTTCCAGCATTCTGCAGCCTGCTTGCTGGCGCCAAGTGGCTCCGGCTGTCCATGGGTAATTTTCAGTAAAGGAATAGCTGGCGTCATACATATTACTCTTTGCGACGAAGATAAAGGGTAGCCAGCGGCGGCAGATTAAGCTGCAAACGGTAATCACAGCCCTGATATGGCTGCGCCGTTGCCATCAGCTGTTCTCCGGTACCGTAATGGCTGCCCCAGTAATAACTGCTGTCAGTATTCAGTATTACTTCGTAGCTGCCACTATTGTCAACTCCAAGGCTGAAGTCGTTTCGTGGTGCCGGGGTAAAATTACAAACGATATAAACCGCCTGCCCGTTACTGTCGTAGCGGGCAAAGGCTAGCGTACTGTGCTCTGCGTCATGATGATCCAGCCAACGGAACCCCTGTGGCAGATAATCCTGCTCGAACAATGGCAAAGCACTGCTATATAACCGGTTCATATCCCTGAACAACCGCTGTACGCCAAGATGCTTATCATACTGCAGCAAATGCCAGTCCAGACTGCGGGTATGGCTCCATTCACGGCTTTGGGCCAGGTCGTTGCCCATAAAATTCAGCTTTTTGCCTGGATGAGCGAACATAAAAGCCAGATAGGCGCGCAAGTTTGCAGCCTGTTGCCACTCATCACCCGGCATTTTATTCAGCAAACTGCCTTTCCCGTGTACCACTTCGTCATGCGACAACGGCAGAATAAAATTCTCGTTATAGGCATACACCATTGAGAATGTCAGATCGTTATGATGATATTTACGATGTATAGTTTCTTTGCTGATATAGCGCAGAGAATCATTCATCCAGCCCATATTCCATTTAAAACCGAAGCCTAGTCCGCCACTGTCTGCAGGCCTGGAAACAGCCGGGAAAGAGGTCGACTCTTCCGCAATCATCATTGCTGACGGAAATTGCTGATAAACTTCACTGTTGAGCCAGCGGAAAAAACTGATGGCTTCATAATTGTGATTGCCACCGTCTATATTCGGGATCCATTCACCGGCTTTGCGGGAATAATCCCAGTACAGCATTGACGCAACCGCATCCACCCGTAAGCCATCCACATGAAAATGTTCCAGCCAGTACAATGCACTGGCAATCAGAAAGCGACGTACATAGTCTTTGCCGTAATCATAAATACAGGAGTTCCAGTCCGGATGCCATCCGCGCCGTGGATCAGCGTATTCATATAACGGGCTACCATCAAAACGTGCCAGCCCATGCCCATCCTCCGGAAAATGAGCAGGAACCCAGTCAAGAATCACCCCAATCCCGGCTTGGTGGCAGGCATCTACAAAAGCTTTAAAATCATCCGGATTTCCATAGCGGGACGTTGCCGCAAACAATCCAAGCGGCTGATACCCCCATGAACCATCAAACGGGTGTTCCATCACCGGTAGCAGTTCAATATGGGTATACCCCATATCCAGAACATAAGGAATAAGCTGCTCTGCAAGTTGCAGATAACTGAGTGGCTGGTTATCTGCTGTGCGCTTCCATGAACCGGCATGCACTTCATAAATACTGACAGCCTGCTGATAGGGATTGCAACTGCGTTTTGCCATCCAGCCGCTGTCCTGCCACTGATAAGCAGAGTGGTCATAAACCAGTGAAGCATGCGAAGGATACTGTTCAGCATAAAATGCCATAGGGTCCGCTTTATGCGGCAGCATGCTGCCATGATGATCTTTAATCTCAAACTTATAGCGGGCAGCATCATCCAGCCCAGGTATAACTAAAACCCAATGCCCGCATGCTGTACGTTGCATAGGGTGGCAACGGCCATCCCAGTGATTAAAATCGCCAATCAGGCTAACACTGCTGGCTTGTGGCGCATATACCGCGAATCTGACGGCTCCAAGCTGCTGTTTACCTGCCTGAACCATTACCTTTTGAGCGCCTAATTGCCGGTAAAGGTTATCCGGCTTGCTGCTGACATAATGCACGGCATAGTAAGCCTCATCACGAAACTGATAAGGATCCTCATAGCGTTTTCCATCCACTGTCAGATAATACGCCGTTGCTTTACGTTTACGGGGTAACAGCAATTCAAACACCCCGGCATAACCATCAACGGGCGATAACACACCAAGCAAAGAGCAATTATCCGCATCAAACGCTTCTACCGCCGAGGCGTTGGGTAACCAGGCCCGTAATACCAGACCGCTCTTTTTCGCCGGTACAGGTTGCCAGCCAAGAAACTCAAAGGGTACGGCACAACTTGCCTGATTAAATGCAGCAAAATTCATAGATAACCTGTCCTGAAAATCATCGTTCTATCCGGCCTCGTTTTATCCAGCCGCATTTTATACAGTAATATTATGATGTACGGGTTCTGAGTTGAGTCAGTTTATCCAGCAATGCATTGATATGCTGCTGTTCTGACCACTGCTCCAGCGGCAGGCTCAGTTTCCGCCGCCAATTCGGATATTCATTACTGGTACCGGGAACATTGACAGGCTGAGTCATCTCCAGCCAGTCTTCCGGTTGCAGACACAGCAGCTGGCTGCTACCTGCCGCCAGATGACACTGTAATGCTTCACTCAGTGTACGGTTCATCCCCAGATGTTCTGTACTGCGCGGAAAATCGGATGGCAGCATGCCATGTCCGTGCAACGAATCAAGAATACGCTGCTTATTCTGGTGCCGTTGCAGGTAAAGCTGCTGCAATACGTTTTCATCTTTATACAGCCCCAATTGCTGGCCCAACTGTAAATCTTCACAATGCCAGAAGCCGATAAGCGTAGGCAGATCATGTGTTGTCAGTGTCGCCATCGCCTGAGGCGGGTAATGAGCCGGGGAAATATAACCCCCATCCTCCGCAGTCTCAAAGAAAAAGACCCGGTACGAATAAATGCCAAACTGCTGTAATAACTCACGGATACCATCAGGCACAGTCCCCAGATCTTCCCCAATTACCACCACCTGCTGGCGCTGACTTTCCAGTGCCAGAATGCCGAGCAAATCAAGCACCGGGTAATACAGATAAGCCCCTCCTCCAGCGTTCTCAGCTGATTTAGGGATCCACCATAACCGTAATAATGCCATCACATGATCAATACGTAATGCGCCTGCGTGCTGCATATTACTGCGGAATAAATCGATCATTGGCTGATAGCCTTGCTGAAATAGCTGGTAAGGATACATAGGAGGCAATCCCCAATTCTGGCCGGTTGGACCAAGAGGATCCGGCGGAGCACCAACACTGGCCTGGCGGCAGTATAGTTCAGGATTACCCCAAATCTCAGTGGAGGCCTCGCTGACTCCTACAGCCAAATCGCGGTACAATCCAAGCAACATGCCCTGCTTTTTCGCATATTGCTGTACCTCTTCAAGCTGCCTGTTAGCAATAAATTGCAGATAACAGTAACAATCCAGCTGTTCCTGGTGCTCACGGGCAAACAGCGTTACCGCTTCAGAATCAGGTTTGCGGTAATCTTCCGGCCATACCGGCCAGCCCCAGTTCTGAGAGTCACGCTCCAGCAACCAGGCGTGTAAGGCATCATACAACGCCAATTGCTGCAGGCTTTGCCCTCCGGTTGCTTTAAATGCTTCGAATTGCTGTAATTCTTCAGTGAAATGCTGCGGATGCT
The DNA here is from genome assembly GCA_964643585.1 of uncultured Pseudoalteromonadaceae bacterium. Lineage (GTDB taxonomy): Bacteria > Pseudomonadota > Gammaproteobacteria > Enterobacterales > Alteromonadaceae > Alishewanella. The sequence goes on along the minus strand of CAZXTH010000120.1, from coordinate 776 downwards.
GCATGACATAGTGATACAGCTGTTTCATTACCGGCAACTTTTGCTGCATGACTCCCTGATAATCCACCCAGCCGGTTTGACGGTACAGTCATTGTACAAAAAGCTTTAAGTGCAATTGTCCGCACCGAGCAACAAATCGGAACAAGAGCGCTAATCGACATCCTACGCGGTAGCTATTCAGCCGAGATCACCGGGAAAGGTTATCAGGAACTGAAAACCTTCGGAGTAGGA
>CAZXTH010000120.1:0-535 GCA_964643585.1 uncultured Pseudoalteromonadaceae bacterium | reverse complement strand
TTGCATTTCTGCAGAAACCAGCAGGTTCTGTACTTCATAACAGCGTTTAAATCCCGGCATTGTTTCTACATCGATATAAATGATATTCAGCCAGCGGCGTGATGACGGGCTGTAAGGGCTGGCACTTTCCGGCATTGCCGGATAAAGAGCATGAACCGGATTAAGGCCGATAAAATCAGCCCCATGCTGAGCCAGATAACCGGTAAGATTTTTTAAATCAGTAAAATCCCCGATACCCCAGTTGCGCTCAGAGCGCAGACTGTAAAGCTGTACCGCACTTCCCCACTGCTTTTTCTGCCTGAATTGTGGCGGTTGAAAACATTGGCCCGGTGTAATAATCAGCCTTTGCTCATATTTACGGCCATTCACAGGGCAAAGCACTGACAAGTGGTGATAACCCGGTGACAGCTGCCAATCTGTAACCAGCTGATATTGATGATATTCTGTATCATCAAGCAGAATTACCTGCTGTAGCTCACCATCAACAGCAACCAACTCCGTCGTTTGCTGGCGGCCATCCTCACAAATCAGCTGC
>CAZXTH010000119.1:5831-8873 GCA_964643585.1 uncultured Pseudoalteromonadaceae bacterium | reverse complement strand
TGGAGAGGTATTATCTGTAAAGCATGATGCCCTGGAGATTCGTGACTGGGCATCTGATGCTGATGGTTGTATGAACCCCAGAATTACCCGGTTTACCCTGGCAGAGGCATTATTATGAAGTATTGCTTGGTGTTGACTGGCAAGCCCTGGTTGCGTAAACGGCTATTCGTTGTCTTGTTATCGTTTTATGGTGCAGTCTGTGAATCCGCTCAGCCTGTACAGGAGTTACAAGAGCAACTGATTTCGCTTAACTTTCAGGATGTACCGTTACGCCAGGTATTACAGGTTCTGGCAGACTTTAAGCAATTTAATCTGGTGGTTAGTGATAGTGTTACCGGTAATCTTACCCTGCGTTTAGAGCAGGTTCCCTGGCCACAGGCTCTGAGTACGATACTCAGGCTGAAAGGTTTGGACAGGCGGCTGGAAGGTAATATTCTGCTGGTTGCTCCGCTTGACGAGCTTGCTGCTTACGAAGCACGGAGGATTCAGGCGGGGTTACAAATTACTGAGCTGGCTCCGTTACATTCTGTATTACTGGCAATCAGTTATGCCAGGGCAACAGAAGTGGCTGCGTTGCTACAACAGTCTGCCTCATCATTGTTATCAGAGCGTGGGCGTGCAGTTGTTGATGAGCGAACCAACAGCTTGTGGCTTACCGATACGGATGATGTTATTCAGAAAGTACGTTTGTTGATTAAGGAGCTGGATGTTCCGGTGCGGCAGGTTGAAATTGAATCAAGGATGGTAATGTTGCGTGACAGCGTTACAGACGAACTTGGAGTGCGCTGGGGAAGTATCCGGCAGCCGGAAGAAAACTGGCATGTGAACCTGCCTGTTCATGCTCCGGCTGGCAGTATCGCTTTTCATATTGCCCGGCTGGCTAACGATAGTTTACTGGATCTTGAACTGACGGCGTTACAACTGGAGAATCAGGGCGAAATTATTGCCAGCCCGCGGATTACCACTGCAAACCAGAAACAGGCCAGCATTGAGCAAGGAGTAGAGATTCCCTATGTGCAGGCCGCTGCCAGTGGTGCCACTGCGGTAGAATTTAAGAAAGCGGTACTGAGCCTGACGGTTACACCACATATTACGCCGGATAACCGTATTATGCTGGATCTGAAAATTACCCAGAACACCCGTGGAGAGACAGTACAAACAGCAACCGGGCCAGCAACAGCGATTGATACTCAGCAAATTCGTACGCAGGTACTGGTTGCTGATGGCGAAACGATAGTGCTTGGTGGTATTTATCAGCAACAATTACTTGCTGTGGTAACCAGGGTACCGTGGCTGGGAGATTTGCCTTTTATCGGCACTTTGTTCCGTAATACCCGCCAAGTTACTGAAAAAAGTGAGTTATTGATTTTTGTGACACCGACAATTTTACCGTAGTGCCTGTAAAATAAGGTGATTAAACACGATGTTATTGCGCAGGCTGTCGCTATTCAGCAACAGATTTAACTTGCCAAGGAAAGGGCATTCCTGACATAATTCAGCGCTTCTAATTTTCGTGGGAGCCTTTTGGTCCTTGAATTCAACCTTTCACTGAGTTAGCTGATTAGCAATACAACCTATGGCAGAAAAACGTAATATCTTCCTTGTTGGTCCGATGGGGGCAGGCAAAAGCACTATAGGCCGTCATTTAGCAGAGATGCTTCACCTGGAATTCTATGATTCAGATCAGGAGATTGAGCGCCGGACTGGTGCGGATATTGCCTGGGTTTTTGATCTTGAAGGGGAAGAAGGTTTCCGGATCCGTGAAGAAACGGTTATTCAGGACCTGACAGAACTGCAAGGCATTGTGCTGGCCACTGGTGGTGGCTCTGTTCTCAGTAAAGAAACCCGTAACCGGCTTTCTGCGCGGGGTATAGTGGTTTATCTGGAAACACCAATTGAAAAACAGGTAGCCAGAACCCAGCGTGATAAACGCCGCCCTTTGCTGCAAACAAAAGAAGAACCGAAAGAGGTTCTTGAACGTCTGGCTGCAGAGCGTAATCCTCTGTACGAAGAAATTGCTGACTTTACTGTGCGTACAGATGAGCAAAGTGCCAGAGCAGTTGCAAACCAGATTATAGAACAACTGGGATTCTGAATTTATTCTCAGACGGAGGAGCTGCACATGCAGAAAGTTGAGGTACACCTTGGCGAGCGCAGCTACTCCATCTGTATAGATGACAGCTTTAACACCCTTCATCCTGAACTTGCAGCTACCAGACAGGTTGTGATTGTTTCTAATCCTGTCGTTGCTGAGTTGTATCTTGAACCGGTTAAAAAACTGTTCAGTCATACAACCCCTCATGTCATTCTTATTCCTGATGGCGAAGCCTATAAAAACCTGCAATCGTTTGAGCAGGTTTTATCTTTTCTGCTGGAACAGAAAATCAGTCGTGATGCACTGCTGGTTGCTTTAGGCGGTGGTGTCATTGGAGATTTAACCGGCTTTGTGGCGGCTTGTTATCAGCGTGGGGTTGATTTTGTACAGATACCTACCACACTGCTGTCTCAGGTTGATTCTTCTGTCGGTGGTAAAACTGCCGTAAACCATGCGTTGGGCAAGAATATGATCGGTGCGTTTAAGCAACCGGTTCAGGTGCTGATTAACAGTTCAGTATTAGCAACGTTGCCTGCCAGAGAGTTTGCGGCAGGTATGGCTGAAGTTATCAAGTACGGGCTTATTGCAGATAACGCTTTTTTTAGCTGGCTGGCAGACAATCAGGCCCGAATTGCCAGCCAGGATCATCTGGCATTGCAATATATGATAAAACATTGCTGCCAGATGAAAGCAGATATTGTCAGCCGTGATGAAACAGAGCAAGGTGAGCGTGCTCTGTTGAATCTGGGGCATACCTTTGGTCACGCGATCGAGGCCTGGCTGGGCTATGGTGTATGGTTACACGGCGAAGCTGTTGCCACAGGTATGGTGATGGCGGCAAAGTTGGCTGCTTCCCGGGGATGGCTGTCGGAAGCTGAAGTTAATTGTATTTCTGAGGTAATCCGTAGTTTCCATTTGCCTTGTGACCCGCCTGCTGGTATGACTAT
>CAZXTH010000119.1:0-5821 GCA_964643585.1 uncultured Pseudoalteromonadaceae bacterium | reverse complement strand
CTATTCATGATTTCATGCCATATATGAAAACGGATAAAAAAGTGAAAGCCGGGCGTATGCGTTTTATATTGCCTACCGCACTGGGACAAACTGCCATTATTGATGATGTTACTGAGGCAGAGTTAATTAAGGTATTCTCCTGATGGAAACCACGGAATTACAGGCCAAGCTGTCACAATTTAATCATTTATTACCATCACAGCATGATTTGCTGGAGCGATTGCTGTTTCAGCTGGCATTTAACCGTTTTCACCATATTCGCCTGGCCGGGCATGCTGGCTCAGGAAAGTCTACGCTTATCCTGGCTATAGCTGAGTTGTTCTCTGAACAGATGAACGTTGCAATGCTTACTTTGCAAGGTGGTCCTGCCCAGACTGAGAAGCAGCTGATGCAGCAGTGGTTTGGGCTTGAATATGACGAATTACAGCCATTAACTGAACAAGTTGCCAGGCAGGCGCAGGCAACAGCTCCGCTACTATTGCTGGTTGATGACTTTGATATGCTCTCTGAAGATACGCAGTTTATGCTGCAATCTTTACCGGTATTGCTGATCAGCAGTGCTGAGCAGAGCTTTGCAGATGCTGATCTGAATTTATCAGTTCCTGTTGTTTCGATGCTCGATGCAGAACAACTGCTGGCCGACAATCTTAATCCGCTGACTTTAGCAGACAGACTGGTTCAGGCGGATGGTAATTTGCATGTATTACTTAACCCGCCTTCGCATGAAGAAGAGCCGGTTGCAAAGCCTAAACCGTTATCTACAGGTATCATTGGTGCTGCCTGTCTGATTTTTCTGTTGTTATTGGCCGCGGTTATTTTCTGGCCTTCAGATTCAACTGACCAGCCTGTTACGTCCGCCCGCCAGCCCGCGGTAATCCCGCTGCCTGAAGAAACGTCAGTTCAGCCGGAGCCTGAGTTAACTGTACCGCAGGAAGAAAGCGTTACGGAGCCTGAAGAGCTCGTTACAGAACCGGTGCAGCCGGAAGAGTTGATCCCTGTGATACCTGATCCGGTTGCAGAACCTGTTATATCAGCTGAGGAAAGTGCAAAGACTCCTGCGCGGCCTGTACAGGAAAAGCCTGTATCAGTGGATGCAGTCAGCTATCAGTATGATGAAGCCCGTTTGCTGCAGATCTCTGATAAGCAGTTTGCTATACAGCTAGGGGTATTCAGCCGCAATGTCTCACTGCAACGTTTTGTCAGTCAATATCCTGATTTAGCTGTGGCGAAGTATCAGCGTCGCTGGCAGGGACAATCTCAGGTAGTGCTGCTGCTGGCACCGTTTGAAAGTAAAGCGGCTGCACAGGCAAAATTGGCAGAGTTGCCTGAGTCATTGCGTGCTGCAGGACTCTTCGTAAAATCTGTTGGGGCAGTTCATAAAGAGATTAATGCGAATCAGCCTGATTCTGCAGGCAGTGCGGCCCGGTAACCTTCATTTATGCAGAAAAAATGTCGGGCGTTTCTGAAGTGGGCCGGTGGGAAATACAATCTTATTGAAGAGCTGAAACAGCATTTACCGGAAGGTGATGTGTTAATTGAGCCTTTTGTTGGTGCGGGTTCTGTTTTCCTTAATACCGATTATCCGGCATACCGGCTGAATGATATTAATGCTGATCTGATTCATCTTTATCAAATTCTGAAGCAGCAGCCTGATCGTTTTATTCTTGATGCCAGAGCATTGTTTACTGAAAGCAGTAATGAGAAAAGCAGCTATCTTCAGTTTCGCCAGGAATTTAACCAGACGACAGATATTTACCAGCGGGCATTGTTTTTTCTGTATCTTAACCGGCATGGTTATAATGGGCTGTGCCGTTACAATTTATCTGGCAAGTTCAATGTACCTTTTGGCAGCTATAAGAAAACCTATTTTCCTGAAGCGGAATTATATGCTTTTGCCGAAAAGTCTCAGCGGGCAGAGTTTACCTGCAATAGTTACCAGCAAACGATGAACAGTGCCGGCCATGGAGCTGTTATTTATTGCGATCCCCCTTATGTGCCATTAAGCAAAACTGCCAGCTTTACCAGCTATGCCCGGCAAGGATTTTCTCTGGACGATCAGGCTGAGCTGGCAAATCTGGCCGAAGCTGCTCAGCAGAAAGGAATAACCATACTGATCAGTAATCATGACACACCGCTGACCCGTAAGATTTATCATCAGGCTAAGCTTAAAACGGTACAGGTAAGTCGTTTTATCAGCCAGAATGGGGCAAAACGTGGCAAAGTTGCAGAATTACTCGCACTGTATAAAGGCAGTAAGAGCGTAAACAAGCCGCTTAGCGTAGTACCAGATGTACAATCAGCAGTAAAACGGCCACAAACAGCAGAGCAAACAGAACACCTGTGACGATATAGGGAATCGGGCTGGTACTTTCAAAGTCCATTTTTCTCTGTTGTTCAGACTGAACCCCGACAAAAGCTCCCAGAACTGATTTAATAATCTGTTTGAGGCCGGGTTTGCTCATGACTACAATCAGCTGTTGTTTTGAGAAGGTGAATTCAGGCGGTTAAGTAATTCCAGTAAATCAACGAAGTGAAACTGGGTTGAACGGCTTTTTCCTTTGAGCCAGTTAAGCCAGGTTTGTGGCCCGCTTACGGTACAAGGTTCTGTAATAACGGCTGTATCAGAATTAGCAGATTGAGGACAGGCTGATGTGCCTGACTGGCTGTATACCAACACTCCGGCAGCTATTCCCAGAGAAATCACAACAAATTTTATATAATCAGTGCCTTTCATCAGGAAACCAGAATATTAATAGACTAATGCCTTCAATCATAAAGCATCTCTGAAATTGTAACAAGAGGTAAATTTAATAATAATCTAACAACACTGGTCAGTAATTAACCGCTTAAACAGGCTGCCAGCCAGAAGCAGGCAGCCTGTTGATCAGAAACTTTTGGAGACGGAAAAGATAAAACGGCTGTCGCATAAGTTACAGTCGTCTACATCAGTATCGACATAGGCCAGGCTCAGGCCAAGCCCGATCACTTCTGTACTTAACGAAACTCCCCAGTCAGTATAGCTGTCGTCACTGTTATCGGCATCGTTATAGCCAATATGGACGCCCAGAGAAAGGTAGTCAGTTAACGCATAAGAATAGCTGCCATAATAGTAAAAGAACTTACCGCTGTTACCGTAATAATCGTCACTGTATGCCAGACCAAATGTAAGATCGTGATATGACAATGAGCCATAGAGTTCCCAGAAGTTAGATCCTTCAAATTCGGTATTTGGGTAGCCGTAGCGCATGATGCCGACATCGGCGGACCAGTCTTCATTCAGTGCGCCAGTCCAGCCTGCCAGTACATCCAGCTCCAGTGTGCCGCGCCCGCCGAAATCAACACTCGATCCCCAGACAGACACATAAAATCCGGATTCAGAAGAGAGTGAAAGACCACCTTGCAGGGCAGGTGCTTCATCGGTTTGTGAGATCCCCCGGAAAGCATAATCGGAGGTGATAGTGATGTCGCCGGTTACTTCAACTGCATTAACACCGGTAACACTAAAAGACAAGCCTGCTAACATGACCGCTGTGGTTAAGCGGGTAAGTTTTTTTGATGTTTTAACCATTATTGTTGCCCTTTATTGTGTGTTCCCTGTGTAACAGATACCAAGATGTATGCCAGACACAACAATGCGTTATTTTTCATGATGTTGGTATTTTGTTATTTTCCTGTTTAAGGTAAGGGTGTTCCATAATGGTGCGTTGCTGTATGATTTTTGTGCGGAAATTCGTTGCAATAAACGGTGCTTTTTAGGCAGGAATTCAGTAAAGTTTCTGCTTTGTCCAAACAGGAAGAAATGGCATGCAGCCTTATTTAATCGCCCCTTCCATTCTCTCTGCTGATTTTGCCCGGCTAGGTGAGGATGTCAGCCAGGTACTGACAGCAGGAGCTGATGTAGTGCATTTTGACGTAATGGATAACCATTATGTACCAAATCTGACGATTGGACCTATGGTATGTCAGGCACTGCGTAAATACGGTATTACTGCTCCGATAGATGTTCATCTGATGGTTGAGCCGGTAGATAGTATCGTGCCGCAGTTTGCTGAAGCTGGTGCCAGTATAATTACCTTTCACCCGGAAGCATCAAAACATATTGACCGTACGCTGCAATTGATCAAACAGCATGGGTGCCAGGCCGGGCTGGTATTTAATCCGGCAACGCCGCTGAGTTATCTGGATTATGTACTGGATAAAGTGGATGTGATACTGCTTATGTCTGTTAATCCTGGTTTTGGTGGTCAGAGTTTTATTCCGGCTACGCTGGATAAATTGGCTCAGGCCCGCCGGATTATTGATAACAGCGGTTTTCCGATCCGTCTGGAAATTGATGGTGGAGTGAAAGTAGAGAATATCCGTGAAATTGCCGAAGCAGGTGCGGATATGTTTGTAGCAGGTTCGGCGATTTTCAATGCGCCGGATTACCATAGCGTGATTAATAAAATGCGTGATGAACTGGCAAATGTAAAACGATAAATAGCCCCTGAAGATAATGTTAAACGGCAGCCTGTTTTTTACTGCCGCTTTAGTGTGAAGCCGTTATAATAACCGCCGTTGATTTTCTGATATTACTTACATGGATAACATTATGAGCAATAAGCCTATTGTGCTGAGTGGTGCACAACCTTCCGGACAACTTACTATTGGTAATTATCTGGGAGCGTTACGCCAGTGGGACAAAATGCAGGACGATTATAATTGCTTATATTGTATTGTGGATCTGCATGCCATTACGGTACGTCAGGACCCGGAAAAACTGCGCAATGCTTCACTGGACAGTCTGGCGCTTTATCTGGCATGTGGTATTGATCCCAAGCGGTCTGCGGTATTTATGCAGTCACATGTGCCAGAACATAGCCAACTGGCCTGGATTCTGAGTTGCTACACCCAGTTTGGAGAGCTGAGCCGGATGACTCAGTTTAAAGATAAATCAGAGCGTCATGCCAGTAATGTTAACGCAGGTTTATTTACTTATCCGGTGCTGATGGCGGCAGATATTCTGTTGTATCAGACTAATCAGGTGCCGGTAGGGCATGATCAGAAGCAGCATCTTGAACTGGCCCGTGATGTTGCAGCACGTTTTAATGCCTTGCATGGTGATGTATTTACAATTCCTGAGCCCTATATTCCCCCGGTTGCTGCCAGGGTTATGAGCCTGCAGGACCCGCTGAAGAAAATGTCAAAATCTGACGATAATCCTCAGAACTTTATCGGTTTGCTGGAAGACCCGAAAGTGATTGCGAAGAAGATTAAACGCGCAGTAACGGACTCTGAAGATCCGCCACGGGTGCGTTATGATCTGGAAAGTAAACCGGGAGTGGCTAACCTGCTGAGCATTTTAAGCGGAGTAACCGGTAAAACTATCCCACAGCTGGAAGCTGAATACGAAAGTAAAATGTATGGTCACCTGAAAGGTGATGTGGCTGATGCTGTAGTCGCGTTACTGGAACCTGTTCAACAGCGTTTTCATGAGTTACGGGCAGATCAGGCTACGTTAACCGCTGTTATACGCGAAGGTGCTGAAAAAGCCCGTGCACGTGCTGCTGCTACCTTGAAAAAGGTAAATGAAGCAGTGGGTTTCGTCCTGCCATAATTTAAACAGGTAGCCGGATTGTTCCGGCTACGCTGCTGTAAATCCCTGTTCACTACCGGATCCGGCCAGACACAATGTGATTTTTTCCTTAGCATGCGGTTTTTGTGTTTAAAAGGAGAAACATTATGCTGGCATGCTCTACCCGTTTTTTGCAGTTACACCAGTCAGATAAACCACTACTGTTACCCAATGTATGGGATGCTGCCAGTAGTAAGCTGGCAGCAT
>CAZXTH010000118.1:1101-8913 GCA_964643585.1 uncultured Pseudoalteromonadaceae bacterium | reverse complement strand
GTGAATGCCGATGTCCGCTATCTGGCTGAGTGGATCAATACTTTTGTTACCCGTACTGAACGCTGGCAGTCTCCAAAATTCCTGATTGGTGAAAGCTATGGCACTACCCGGGTTTCTGGCCTGGCACTGGCGCTGCAAAACCAGCAATGGATGTATCTGAACGGGGTGGTTCTGGTGTCTCCTACAGATATAGGTATTGAACGTAACGGGCCGGTAAAAGTGGCTAACCGCCTGCCTTATTTTGCAGCGACAGCTTGGTACCATAAGGTTCTGGCTGCGGATCTGCAGCAGAAAGATCTGTACGATATTCTGCCGGAAGTTGAAGAATTTACACTGAATAAATACCTGCCAGCCTTAGCCAAAGGGGCTTTTATTTCTGCAGAAGAAAAGCAACAGATTGCCGAACAGGTTGCACGTTATTCCGGTATTTCAGTTCAGAACGTACTGCGGGCCAATCTGGATATCAGCACAGCATATTTCTGGAAAGAATTGCTGCGTGACCGCGGCCAGACAGTAGGCCGGCTGGATTCCCGTTATCTGGGTATTGATAAAGATGATGTAGGTTCACGGCCGGATTACTGGGCAGAGCTGACTTCATGGCTGCATTCATTTACTCCGGCGATCAATCATTACATCCGCAATGAGCTGAATTACAAAACCGATATGAAATATAACATGTTCGGCAATGTACATCCGTGGGACAGAAGTGACGATAATACCGGCGAAAACCTGCGGCAGGCTATGGCTCAGAACCCCTACCTTAACGTACTGTTCCAGGCAGGCTACTACGATGGTGCCACTAATTACTTTGATGCCAAATACAGCATGTGGCAGCTGGACCCAAGTGGCAAAATGCGCGACCGTTTAGCGTTCAAAGGTTACCGTAGCGGCCATATGATGTATCTGCGCGCTGAAGATCTGAAAAAGTCGAATGATGATCTGCGTGAATTTATTCTTAAAGCGCTGCCTGCTGAAGGTGTCGCAGCCAAGTATTAATCTGGTGCTATAAAAAATTTCCGGGAGAAATTTTTAACGTCGCGCAGCGATGGCCAGCAAAGTGACCGCCATGAATGGCAGGCCATAAAAAAACCCCCTGTCTTCCCACAGGGGGTGCGAATATCGCAAAACGCGGAGGAACACCAGAGAGACTTGCAACAGTGACGGGCTTATGTACACAACCCGTCACTGCTTATCAGAAGCGGTAACTCACAGACACCTTGGCATAACGCCCAGGCTCACTGTAACGCTGCAAACCGGTACCATCGGCCAGCACACCGCCCCTTACACCACTACCAACCCAGTTAGTGACAAAACGCACGCGCTGCCATTGGTAGTATTCTTCATCAAACAGGTTATAAATACCGGCTCTTAGCTGCCATTGTGGCGTAATATCCAGCGTACCCATCAGATCAACCACGGTATAGCTGTCTGTAAGGTATGGCTTGGCTTCGAAAGCATTTTCGGTTGAATCAACCGCATCTTTCTCTTTTTTAGCCGCACTATGGGTAACATTCGCCATCACATTCCAGTTAGCACCTTCATAGCGGAAGCCCAGAACCGCTGAAGCCGGGTTAATACTACGCAGTGGGTCACCGTTTTCTTTTTCACCCTCACTATAGGCATATGCCAGACGAGAACTGAAAGCAGAAGTAATTTTCCAGGAGCCGGCTACTTCAAACCCTTTCACATCAGCTTTGCCAATATTGTCGATAGTGTTGTACTGATTACCTTGCGACTCGGTACACACACCACGGGTACAGGTTTCGTACACTACGCCCGGGTTCTGGATACGGGTAACCGTATCAATCATGTCACTGTATTCGTCTTTAAATACCGAAACATCCAGTTGCAGGTTGTCGGTCTGGTAACGGTAACCGGCTTCCAGATTAAGGCTACGCTCAGCTTTCAGATCCGGGTTAGCCACACTGCTCCATAAATCATCAACCACCACGCCGGTTTCTTTTACCGTGCGACTAATTAACGATGTTGGTGAATACATTTCAGAAATGGTTGGAGCACGGAAGCCCCGCCCTGCCTGAGCCCATACCTGATGTGCCTGAGCAAGCTGGTAGGTCAGGTTGGTTTGCCAGGTAAACGAGTTAAAATCTACATCACCAACGGTCTGGCTTCTGTCGGTAAATTGCTCGCTAAGCTCCGGGCTGTATTTCAACGAATCAAAACGCCCACCGACACGCAAAGTCCAGCGCTCACCAAAGTTGATCACATCTCTTGCATACAGGCTTAATGCTGTAACATCAGTTTCCGGTACCTGATCAGGATCGATTTCCGGCGGAGCTGCCAGCTCTGATGTTTGGCCGACATAGCGGGTATCTACCGCAGAATATTCAACTGAACGCTTCTCAGCAGAAAAACCATATACCCACTGCTGGCGGACGTTGTCATTCAGTAGCTCTTTATCCAGCGCCACTGCCAGTTTCAGCTGTTCCTGTTTAAAATCACGATCTTCAGTACGCAAGCAAGGTGATACACCACCATAAGCCACGCAACCGGTCGTCAGCATGGTAGTTAAACCACGGTTATACTGCGACTGAAAGTCCAGCGTAGTGTTCAGGCTGTCAGCCCAGGGCTGTGCAGCCAGCCATTCGTACTGAATACCAAAACGCTTACGTTCAATTTCATCGTCACCTTTACGTGACAGATAAGTTGCATCCAGTCTGGACTGATTATCCAGTTCGCTTTTCTGTTTGAAATATTCACCCGTCCACCCCAGACGATGTGCATCTGTCAGCTGGTACTGTAATTTCGCCAGAATATTATTGATGCTGTAATCCAGCGGATCTGCAATAGTACGGCCAGCTCCCGGAATGTTTTCACCAGAGCGGGCAGTTTCTGTTTCGCTGCCATCCCGGCGGGTATATACCAGCATTGATTCCAGCTTGCCGCTACGGTTTGCTACCGTACCACTAAACATGGTTTCATCGTTCATTCCGCTGAAACCGGCAGTCAGGCCAAGATGCGTATCATCGCCTTCAGCATTCAGATAATCAGCCGGATCTTTGGTAACAAATAATACGGCACCACCCAACGCGCCACTACCAGCGGCAATCGCATCTGCACCTTTAACAATTTCAATCTGCTTTAACGAGTCCATGTCCACACCGCCTCTGGCTGAGCGGAAAAACTCATAAGCTACAAATGTTGGTGGGTCCAGCGTTTCTCCCAGCGATAAACCATCTACAGTAATCGCTACTCTGTCACCATCCAGACCACGGATATTAAAACCACTGGAGCCAAAACGTCCCATATCGGTGGTTGTCACCCCCGGAACAAAACGCACTGCATCGGCAATATTCTGCACCTGCTGCTCATCCAGGCTTTTTGCAGTAACCACTTCAACCTGCTTGGCTGTTGCTTTGGTTTCGGTGATCGCTTCAGCTTTAACCTCAACTGCTTTAAGCTCGGCCGGGTTGTTCTGGCTGTCTGCCGTAGCAGCAACAACAGGTAATGCCATAGTAATGGCAAGCGCTAGCAAAGAACGCTTAGCAAACATGAATAGCTCCTTGTGTCATCTTTTCTGTTAGTTATTTAGTATTCTTTTCTGCCAGTTCTTTTCTGGTTTCTGCCAGACGCTTATCCAGCCTGCCTACATATTCAGCCACATATTCGTCATAGCTAATCTGCCCATCGCCATTAGCGTCTATGGCATCAAACTGCGCTTTACGCCCAGCTTCATATTCCTCACGGCTAACCTGACCATCTTTATTGGCGTCATACATGGCCAGCATCCCGTCAACAGAATGTGTGGTTGGCATTCTCAGTAATGGTGTTCTGCGGGGTGGACGGGGCTGTGCCTCATCGGCAGCTTTCTGGGCTTCACTGCGGGTATCTTCAGCCCGGCGCTGAGGTGGCGGATCTTCTTTTGAAATACGGCCATCTTTGTTCGTATCCAGATGGTCAAAGGCCCGATCGCCAGAACGTTTAAATTCTTCCCAGCTGATATAGCCGTTTTCATCTTTATCCAGAGCATTAAAACGCACGTGAGTCTGACGTAAATGTCCGGCTCTTTCGGCTTCCAGCTGGGAACGCTGTTCTACTGTCAATTTTTCTGCAGTCAACTCTGCTGCATTCAGTTTCGATACCGAACAACCGCTCAGATACACACTGCTTAACGCCAGAAATAAACTGATATAACAGGCTTGCTTATTCATACTGCCTCCTAAGGGGTAACATCAACGACTACGGTGTAACTGTGGCTGTACTCCGGCACACCGGCATCAGACGGTGCCGAGTCACGGTAGCGGCTAAGCAACAGATAGGTTCCGGCCAGCTCTGGTGTAAATGCAATATCGCCCTGAGCATCAGATGTCAGGCTGTATGTCGCATTTTCATCATCGGTTTCTTTAGCTGCGCGGTAGACACTGACACCCTGCTTTGCCAGCGGTTTGCCATTAAACAGCACTTTCAGTTTTACCTGGCTGTCGGCATATAAATCATTCGGATGAGAGATAAACTGTAATTCCAGCCCTTCATTACGGGGCTTAAGAGAAGCAGTACCCGGAGCACCTTTGGTGACATAGGTTTCTGCATGGGTCACCGCCTGAAAATGGGCAATGGGCTTGGCACCTGCAGGCAGTTCAGCTTTTGGATCACGCAGGCTGTGGCGCTTCCCATCCAGCTCATAAGTACGGAATACAGCGCCAAAACGGCGGCCGGTACTGAAACGGTAAGTGCCATCTGCTGTCAGTTGGTAGTCGGTGGTTGCCCGGATCTTACTGTAATTCACCTGCTCTATTGGCTGCTGGCTACCATCCGGCAGTACTACAGCAAACTTGCTGTTATCAAATACTGCTTCCGGTATAAAAAACTTATCCGCAAAAGAGGCATCCAGAGCAACCCAGCCACCACGAACCGGTTCAAATGCACTGGGAGAAAGGTAAGGCACATGTGCTACAGCACTGCCACTGCATAGCAGGATCAGGACACTGAGTTTTTGCCAGTGTTGTTTCATTCTTTGGCTCCACATTGATAATAGTTCTCATTAATGTTTGGGCAATATAGTGCAACTCAGATCTATTTGCAAATGATAATTACTTGCATTAGTCTGATATGAAGTGACCGGAGTGAACATCATGTCAGCACTGACTCAAGACCATTCTCAGGACAATTTATGGCAAAGCTGGAGCCTGCTGGAACAGCGGCTGCGGATCTGTGGTACAGCAGAAGAGGATTATTGCCGGCTGGTATCAGACTACACTTGTATAAGTTGCCGGTTGGCTACCCGGTTCCAGCAACATAAAAATCTGTTGCTACAGGAATGGTGCCTGCGTTATTGCCTGTTCACACTGGCAGACTGTGCCAGCCGCAATCAAGGCAAAGATACTCTGCTCAGGCGCTTATGCCTTGATCAACTCTACATCCCGCTACTGGCTCTGCAACGGTTGTATACCGGCAAGCCAGATGGCAAACAACGGCTGAATCAGCTGAAATGCCAGCTGCAGCAAGCCTTTTACTCAGTTCGTTAATTGTTTAAGGAGTCAGCATGAAAACCCGGATTGAACGCGACAGCATGGGCGAATTAGAAGTCCCGGCAGATGCGTTGTATCAGGCCCAGACCCAGCGTGCGGTGCAAAACTTTCATTTAAGCGGCCTTACCTTGCCTAAACGCTTTATTCAGGCTCTGCTGCAAATTAAAAAAGCCGCAGCCTCAGCCAATCTGCAACTGGGCTTGCTGGACAAGGATATTGCTGATGTCATCAGCGATGCAGCTGAACAGCAATTGCAGCATACCGATATGCAACAGTTCCCGCTGGATGTGTTTCAAACCGGCTCCGGCACCAGTACGAATATGAACGTCAATGAAGTACTGGCCACATTGGCTACCAAACAGCTTGGCCGCGCTGTCAGCCCGAATGACCATATCAATCTGGGTCAGAGCAGCAATGATGTAATCCCGACAGCAATTCATGTCAGCGCAGCTCTGGCCATTCAGCAGCAACTACTACCTGCCCTGAACCATCTGGAACAGACATTACTGCACAAACGGCAGGAGGTTGGACATATCGTTAAAACCGGCCGTACTCATCTGATGGATGCCATGCCGGTTACTTTTGATCAGGTGCTGGCCGGCTGGCAAGCCCAGCTCAGCCATAGCAGGAAATTACTGACAGAACAGCTTCACGACTTGCAGGCACTGGCTCAGGGTGGTACCGCCGTTGGCACCGGCATTAATGCCCACCCGCAATTTGCAGCACTGTTTTGTGAAAAACTGACTGTCGATACCGGGCTGAGTTTCCAGCCCAGTGACAACTTCTTTTTCAGCATCGGCAGCCAGGACACTGCCGTTGCCACTTCAGGTCAGTTGAAAACCACCGCAGTTGCACTGCTGAAAATTGCCAATGATCTACGCTGGATGAACTCTGGCCCGCTCGCCGGGCTAGCCGAAATTGAACTACCGGCCCTGCAACCGGGCTCTTCTATTATGCCGGGTAAAGTTAACCCGGTGGTGCCTGAAGCTGCTGCCATGATTGCCGCACAAGTTATCGGTAACGATGCCACCATTACCGTTGCAGGACAGTCAGGGAACTTTGAACTGAATGTGATGCTGCCGGTAATTGCCTATAACCTGCTGCAAAGCATTGAGCTGCTGGCCAACGCCTGTACGGCTCTGGCAGACCAGGCGATAAGCGGTTTTAAAGTCCGGGAAGACAATATCAGCAAGGCATTGTCCCGTAACCCTATTCTGGTGACAGCGCTGAACCCGTTGATTGGCTACCTGAAAGCGGCAGAAATTGCCAAACTGGCTTATAAGGAACAACGGCCGATTATTGATGTAGCACTGGAGCATACCGATTACAGCAGAGCCGAATTGGAAGACCTGCTGGATCCGGCTAAATTAAGCCTTGGCAGCCAGCGCTGAGTTTGTTTTCTGTTACACCAAAGCCATAACCGGTACATCTGTACCGGTTTTTATTCCAGCCGTACCATATACGAAAACTTTATCAGAAAACGCTTAAAAAGCAGCCGCTATTCTTGCACTAACAGTCTGCTGTGACACATACCTTATCACTGCAGGTGTGAGCCTCCCCTTTTTACCGCGCTGCTGCATTAAAAATTGCCACCGGTAGCAAGACACTACACACCCGTACTATAAAAATAAATTAATAACAAAATCAACAGGGTGTCGTTAGTTCATCTGCTGATCTCAGTAGCAGAAATTGCGCACCCCAAATAAAGGGTAGCAACAACAATGAAAGCACAATGGCTTATCCCGGCTCTGCTGGGCAGCGTGCTGCTGGCAGGCTGTAACAGCAGCAATGATAATAACGATGAAGAAACACCACCGGTAGCACCCCCGCCGGATACCGGCGTGGTACCACTCACCGATCTGGACACCGTATATGGTTATGCTTCTGAAAACGGCGGCACTACCGGTGGCAGTGGAGAAAACCGGGTAGAAGTTATCGTCTGTACCGGAGAGCAGATGATTGAAGCACTGAAAAATAAAGATCCGGCACGTCCGCTGACTATCTGGGTAAACGGTACTATTACCCTGCAAAATGCCAAAGATACCCGTATTGATGTAAAAGACGTTTCAGATGTCTCCATCATCGGTTTAGGTACTCAGGGCGAAATGGCCGGTATCGGCTTTAATATTGTCAGGGCGAACAATATCATTATCCGTAACCTGCGCATTCATCATGTCAGAGCCAACATGAATGCACCCGGCGATGGTGTCAGCATAGAAGGCCCGGTGCGAAATATCTGGGTAGACCACAACGAAATCTATAACAGCCTGACAGTAGATGACCCCTCACTGACAGAGGCACAGGTAAAAGATTACTACGATGGCCT
>CAZXTH010000118.1:0-1091 GCA_964643585.1 uncultured Pseudoalteromonadaceae bacterium | reverse complement strand
TATTAAAGGCGACGCTCAGTTTATTACTGTCTCGTTCAATAAATTCCATAACAGCTGGAAAACCTCGCTGGTTGGCTCATCGGACAGTGATAACTACGACAGAACCATCACTTATCACCATAACCACTGGTACAAAGTCAATTCCCGGCTGCCTTTGTTCCGTTTCGGTAAAGGCCATATCTATAACAACCTCTATGATGGCGCAGTAGAAAGCGGCATTAACTCACGGATGGGTGCCGTTATCCGGATTGAGCATAACCATTTTGCCAATATGAAAAACCCGATAATGTCGATGTACAGCCAGCAAACAGGCTACTGGGATCTCATCGATAATATTTTTGAGGATATCACCTGGCAGGAAAGCCCCAACGACGGCATTATTGCCGGAGAAAATCCGGTTTCTACCGGTACGCTGAATGTCCCGTATAACTACCAGGCCAGCTTGTTACCAGTTCACAATGTCCGGGCAACGGTACTGAGCTACGCCGGGGTCGGCAAGATAGAAACTCCACCCAGCCCTGGGCTGTGCCCGGCGCCAGAACCGGATGATGGTGACAATGGCACTCCCCCGCCACCAGAGCCAGTGCCGGTTGATCCGGTAACACCACCTGCCAGCGTTGACTGGAATGTCTATGCCGCAGACAACGATCCTTTTACTGCTGGCTCATTGTTGCAGGCAGATGGTTCACTGGGAGCATTCGCCGTTCAGCAAAGCGGAGGAGCCAATGAACCTAACCTGTTCACCGCTAATGGTGATGGTACTGTCACATTCGATAGCACAGCCAGTGGTTCCGACCGCAGCAGAGCGCGGCTTGATAATATTATGGCGGATGATGGTGTCTACCCGAAATACTTTACCCTGCAAGGCAATAACGAAGGCCAGCGTATTCTGGAAACAGAAATTGCCTTTGGTGATGCCGCAGCCACCGCACCAACCAGCCGCCTGAAAGTGGTATTTCGCAATGATGGTAGCAATTCAGGAGTTCAGCTGGAAAATGCTGATAATGGTTCATCTGTCACCGCAGGTAAAGGCAATGAACCCGATCCGCTGGATATGAGCCAGTACCGGATCTATCAGTTCAATGTCAGCC
>CAZXTH010000117.1:0-8929 GCA_964643585.1 uncultured Pseudoalteromonadaceae bacterium | reverse complement strand
CGGCCGCGGATTTGGTAAATCGCCGGCCGGCTGGATTTCACCTTGTTACAACGTTGTCTGGACCAGCTGTTGCAAGGGCATCCGGCGCTGCGGACCGCTTTTGTGATGTCAGAAGGCGAGTATGTCGCCGAGGTGCAGCCCGTCAGCGGCTGGCCGTTGCAGCAGCATCAGGTGACGGCGGAGCAACTGGCAGCCGAGCAGAGCCGCGTGATGGGCTGGCAGTTCGATTTGAGCCAGGCACCGTTATGCCGGGCCGACGTGCTGAGTCTGAGCGACACTGAGCACCGGTTGATCCTGAATTTGCACCATGTCATTGCCGACGGTTGGTCGCATCAGTTGCTGTGGCAGCAGTTATGGCAGTTGTATCGCGGTGAGAGCGTTGTGTTCGGCGCCTGTCACTATGGCCATTTTGTCGGCTGGCAGCGCGAGTGGCTGAACAGCAGCAACTATCAGCAACAAAAGCAGTTCTGGCTGAATAATCTGAGCGGTGCGACACAGCGGATCGATTTGCCGCTGGATAAACCAAGACCGGCGCAACCGGACTATCGCGGTGCTGTGTGCCTGTTCCAGCTGGAACCGCAACTGACCGCACAGTTGGTGCAGTATGCCGGCCGGCAACAAAGTTCGTTGTTCCTGGTCGGGCTGGCGGCGCTGTTTTACACCCTGCATAAGTATGCCGGTCAGAACGACATCAGCATCGGCACCCCGATGGCGAACCGGCGCGAGCGCGACTGGGAAAGCGTGGTCGGTTTCTTTGCCAACGTGCTGACGTTGCGCCAGCAACTGGATCCGCAGCAATCGCTGGCAACGCTGAATCAGCAGGTACGCGACCAAGTGCTGGACAGCTTTGAATATCAGGATTTTCCTTTTGAACAGGTGGTTGAGCATCTGCAGCCGGAGCGGAGCCTGAGTTATTCGCCATTGTTTCAGGTGATGTTTATTTTTGAGCAGGGCACGCAAGCCGTGCAAGTCGATGGTCTTGAACTGGAACCTTGTATTGCCGATACCGGGGTGGCGAAATTCGATTTGACCCTGACGTTAAAACGGCAAGGCGATCAAATAAGCGCCGGCATCGAATACAGCAGTGCACTCTTCGATGCCGGGACAATGGACAGATTCAGCCGGCATTATGTCAATGTGTTGCGGCAACTGGTCCGCGACGACCAGATTCCGCTGGCGCAGCTGTCGTTACTCGACGAGGCCGAACGTCAGCAGGTGCTGTACGATTTTAATCAGACCGCGTTGGCTTATGAGCCGCAATTGCCTTGTTACAGTCAGATTGTCCGGCAGGCGGCCCAAAGGCCGCTGCAACTGGCGCTGACCGACGGGCCGGCACAATGGAACTACCAGCAGTTACTGGAACAAAGCAGTGCCATGGCGGCGGCGTTGCAGCAACAAGGGATTGGTCGCGGGGACAGAGTCGGTATCTATCTGGATCGCAGTTGCCTGCTGGTGGCCGCGATGCTGGCTGTCTGGCAAAGCGGTGCGGCTTATGTGCCGGTCGATATCCATTTTCCGGCACAGCGCCAACTGATGATTGCGCAGGATGCCGGGTTGACGTTATTGCTGACCAGTCAGGCCCTGGCGGAGCAGGCTGCTGCACTGGGCTCCACGTTGTTGCTGGCCGATGGCGTATTGCCGGCTGCCGCAGCTTATCAGCAGGTGCAAACGGAGCCGGACGATCTGGCTTATCTTATCTTCACCTCAGGTTCGACCGGGCGACCGAAAGGCGTCAAAGTCAGTCACCGCAATGTGCAGAACTTCTTTGCCGGTCTGGACCAGCAGGTTGGTGCCAGCTTGCCGGCAGTGCCGGTGTTCCGGGCGCTGACCAGTATTTCTTTCGATATCTCGGTGTTGGAGCTGTTCTGGACGCTAAGTCGCGGTTTTAGCGTGATTCTGGAAAAAGATCACTTTTCCGCTTTGGCGGAACAAGGGCAACAAGCCCGGCAATTACAGTCTTTCCATCCGAAACTGAGCCAGCTGCAATTCAGTCTGTTCTATTTTGCTTCGGATGAAGACGCCAGCCGGGACAAATATTATTTGTTGCGTGAAGGTGCCACTTTTGCCGATCAGCATGGCTTTACGGCTGTCTGGATTCCAGAGCGGCACTTTCACCCGTTTGGTGGCCAGTTCCCAAATCCGGTAGTCGCGGCGGCGGCGGTGGCTGCAACGACCAAAAATATTGAGATCCGTTCCGGCAGTGTGGTGCTGCCGCTGCACAACCCAATTCGTGTGGCGGAAGAATGGTCGATGGTGGACAACCTGTCACAAGGGCGGGTCGGCTTGTCGATCGCATCCGGCTGGCATTTTAATGACTTTGTGCTGATGCCGGAGCACTTTGAACAGCGCCATGACATCATGAAGCAGTCCATTGCGCAGCTGAAGCAGCTGTGGGCCGGTCAGACGATCTCAGCGACGGACGGCAAAGGCAATCCGGCGCAGGTGCGGGTGTATCCGAGCCCGATCCGGCAGGAGCTGCCGATTTGGATCACGGCGGCCGCCAATCCGGAAACTTTCCGCTATGCCGGTGAAATCGGTGCCAATGTGCTGACCCACTTGCTGGGGCAGAGCCTGGCGGAGCTGAAAGAGAAAATCGCCATCTATCGCCAGGCCAGACAACAGGCCGGTTTCGATCCGGCAACGGGCAACGTCACGCTGATGTTGCACACCTACCTGCATCAAGACTTCGACACTGCAATGCAACGCATTGAAAAACCTTTCAAAGATTATCTGCGTACCTCGATCAACCTGTTATTGCCGGTTGCGAGGGAGCAAGGGCTGGATGCGGCAGAAGAGCTGGAACTGGTGGTCGAAGCCGGCTTTCAGCGTTACGCCAAGAGCTCCGCGCTGTTCGGGACGCCGGCGTCCTGCCTGCCGCTGATGAATCAACTGGCCACTATTGATGTCGATGAAATCGGCTGTCTGATCGACTTTGGGGTAGAACCGGCACTGGTGGTAGAAAGCTTCGCTCAGCTGGACCAATTGCGGCGTCGGGTCCAGCAGGGTCTTGCCGAGCAGCCGGCGCTGACTGGCGCTGTTGCCAGTCATATTCAGTGCACGCCTTCTTATGCCCAACTGATGTTGGAGTCGGCGGCGATGCGCCAGTCCCTGCAGCATATCCAGGGTTTCTTTGTCGGCGGCGAAGCCCTCAGCAGCAAGCTGGCGACACAGATCCAGGCCAATATTGCTGGTCAGTTGTACAACATGTACGGCCCGACTGAAACGACCGTCTGGTCGGCGATCGCCCAGGTGCAGGGGGACGATGTCCGGTTGGGACTGCCGATGGCCAATACCCGTTTTTATGTACTGGACGAATATCAGCAACCGGTGCCCGTTGGGATAAAAGGGGAGCTTTACATCGCCGGGGATGGTGTCACAGCGGGCTACTGGCAGCGGGATGATTTGACCGCCCAGGCTTTTTTCCCGGATCCGTTCAGCCATCAGGCCGGCGAGCGGATGTATCGCACCGGCGATATGGTCAGGCAGCACGCCGACGGGCGCTGTCAATATCTGCATCGGCGTGACAATCAGGTGAAAGTGCGTGGTTTCAGGGTCGAGCTCGATGAAATCCGGCAGTTGCTGGAACAACAGCCGCAGGTCAGTCAGGCCGTGGTCGTGATCGAACAGCCAGAGCAGCACGCCAGCATTTTTGCTTATGTGGTGCCCGCGCACGGTGCCGGACAACCGCAACTGAGCCATCAACTGACCGAGGTGATCCGCCAGCAACTGCCTGACTATATGGTGCCGTCGCGTCTGACGCTGCTTGATCGCCTGCCTTATACGCCAAACGGCAAACTCGATGTGAAAGCGCTGTCAGCGTTGGCCGGACAAGCGCAAGCCAGACAACTGACACCGCCGGCCAACGATACCGAAGAACGGCTGAGCCGGATTTGGCAGCAATTGTTATCGCTTGACAGTATCAGTACGCAGGACAGCTTTTTCGAACTTGGCGGGCACTCGCTGCTGCTCGGTAAGTTGCAGCAACTATTGCAGCAGGAGTTCCAGATTGTCATCGACATCATCGACCTGTTCAAGTATCCCAGCATCCGCAGCTTGGCCGCCAGAATTGACGCTGAAGTCGGCGGAGCAACTGGTGAAGCCACCAAACGGGAACGTCGCCAGGTTAACCGGGATGTTGTCAACCAAGTACGTAATCAGATGAGACAGAGAAATAGCCGTGGAAAATAATAACAAAGACCTAAATTACATTGCGGTTATCGGCATGTCAGGACGTTTTCCTGGTGCAGAAACTGTAGAGCAATACTGGCAGAATCTGCTGGCTGGCCAATGTGCGGTGACTGCTCTAACCGATGAGGAGCTACGTGAAGCCGGTGTGCCGGAGCGACTGATCCAGGATCCACATTTTGTCAAAAAAGCCTATCCGCTTTCGCAGATTGACCGTTTTGATGCCGCTTTTTTCCAGTTCACGCCAAGAGAAGCTGAAATTACCGATCCGCAGCAGCGCCTGTTGCTGGAGTGTTGTTATGAAGCGTTGGAAGATGCCGGCCATACGGTGGCGGATTTTCCCGGTCTGATTGGTGTGTATGCCGGTACTGGTTCGATGAGCTATTACATCCGTAACCTGGCGCCCAATCCAGATCTGCTGGAAGCTGTGGGACCGTTGCGGATCTCGATCGGCAATGAAAAAAGCTTTGCCACCACTATGGTGTCCTACAAGCTTGACCTGACAGGGCCGAGCGTCAATGTCGATACGGCTTGTTCGACTTCGTTGGTAGCGATTCATCAGGCTTGCCAGAGTTTGCTCAGCTACGACTGCGATATGGCACTGGCAGGTGGTGTGAGCCTGGATGTCCCGCAGAAAACAGGTATGCATTACAAAGAAGGCAGCATCATTGCACCCGACGGCATCTGCCGGCCTTTTGATGCATTGGCCAAAGGTACCGTCAAAGGCAATGGTGCCGGTATCGTGCTGCTGAAGCGTTACCAAGAGGCATTGGCGGATGGTGATCATATTTATGCAGTCATCCGGGGTTCTGCCGTCAATAACGACGGTTCGATGAAAGTGGGTTATACCGCTTCGAGCATTGAAGGGCAGTCGGAAGTTATTCGGGAAGCGTTGTTGCGCGGTGAAGTTGACCCGCGGGATATCCGTTTTGTCGAAGCGCACGGTACCGGGACTATTCTTGGCGATCCGGTGGAAATCAAAGCACTGAGCGAAGTCTATAGCCAACAGACTGCAGACAAGAATTATTGCGCAGTTGGTTCGGTGAAAGCCAATATTGGGCACCTTGATATCGCCGCTGGGCTGATTAAAACCGCCAAAGCGCTGCAGCAGCTGCAGTTGCCGGCCAGTATTCATTTCAGTAAACCCAATCCGAATATCAGTTTTGCCAGCACACCTTTTTATGTGGCACAGCAAACGGAAACGTTGCAACTGCACGAAAGGCCGTTGTGTGCTGCGGTCAGTTCCTTTGGGATCGGAGGCACCAATGCGCATGTCGTGATGCAACATGTAACGACGCCACCATCGGATACTTCCCGCCGCCAGCACCAGTTGCTGGTGTTGTCGGCAAAAACAGCAGCGGCGTTGCAAGCGCGAATCGATGATCTGGCAGCCTTTCTGACCGAGGAGCCCGAGTACAAACTAGCAGATATCGCTTATACGCTGCAGGTTGGTCGGCAACCATTCGAACACCGAGCCTGCCTGGTTGGCAGCGAACTGCCGGCGCTGGCGCGGCAACTGTCTGAGCGGGCTACTGCGCTGAGCGTGGAACAGGGAGTGCTGGAGAATCCGCATGTGTACTTTATGTTCCCTGGACAAGGTGCCCAACATGCTCAGATGTTAACCGGGCTGTATGAAGCTGAACCAGAATTCAGACACGCTTTTGATCAATGCGCCGATGCGTTCCGGCAGCAGTTGGGGATTGATCTGCTGCAACTGCTGCTAAACGCCGATGAACTGGCCATCAATGCCACTTTGCATGCACAGCCGTTGTTGTTCAGCTGTGAATATGCGATGGCCCAGCTGTGGCAGTCTGAAGGGATCAACGCACACGGCATGATCGGCCACAGTATCGGTGAATATGTGGCGGCTTGCCTGGCCGGCGTGTTTAGTCTTGAAGATGCGGTGGTGATGGTCAGCGCGCGGGCCCGGTTGATGCAGTCGGTCGTCGCAGGCCATATGTTAATGGTGCAGCTGTCAGAGGAGCAGGTGCAGCCTTATTTATCCGGGCGTTGTTCGCTGGCGGCGCTGAATGGCCCGGCGATGTCGGTGTTGGCTGGCGATCACGAAACGATCGCCGCTTTGCAGCACAGCTTTGAGCAGCAACAGATCCAATGCCGGGTGCTGCACACGTCCCATGCGTTCCATTCCTGGATGCTGGATCCGATTCTGCCGGAATTCCGTGCAGCGTTAAGTCAGATCCGGTTTGCGCCGCCGCAGCGGCCTTATATTTCAAACGTCAGCGGCGATTGGGCAGATGCGGCTGAGGTAACGACTGCAGAGTATTGGGTCCGCCATCTGCGCGGCACAGTCCAGTTCGCGGCCGGTATGCAGCGTTTAATGCAGGATCCGCAGGCGGTTTTTCTGGAGGTTGGTCCCGGTCAGGTACTCACAACACTGGCGAAGCGCAGCTTTACCGCCGCACATGTCATCGCCTCCGCCCGGCATGCCAAAGATCAGCGCGCGGATGAAGCGGTCTGGTTGCAGGCTGTCGGTAAGTTGTGGAGCAAAGGGGTCGAACTGGACTGGCGACGGTTGCATGGCGATGAACGGCGGGTCAGGGTATCGCTGCCAACTTATCCGTTCGAACGGCTGCAATATTGGATCACGCCACAAGGACAATCGGTGCAGCAGGCGCAGCAGCTGTCGCAACCGCAATCCCTGCAGCAGGGCAAAAAGGCCCATTCGGTGGCCGAACTGACAGCCCATATCTGGCAGCAGGCTTTTGGCGTTGCCAGTATCAGCGCCAACGACAATTTCTTTGAACTGGGCGGCGATTCGTTGTTGGCAACCCAACTGATTGCGGTGCTGCGTGACCGCCTGAAAGTGAATATCAGCCTCAGCGAATTGTTCGGCGCCGAATCTTTTGCCGATTTTGTCGCGTTGCTGGAAAAACGGGCGGCCGATCTGACGCAAGTGCTTGATCAGGAACAGGAGCTGCCTCAGGTGGTACCTGACCTGGCAAATCTGTATCAGCCGTTCCCGCTGACTGACATTCAGCAGGCATATTGGGCTGGTCGCACCGGTGCGGTAGAGCTCAGCGACGTGGCAACCCATATCTATCTGGAAGTGGATATCAGGGACGGCGACGTGTTGCGGTTCGAAGCTGCCTGGAATCAGTTGATTCAGCATCATGTCATGCTGCGGGCCATCTTCCTGGATTCTGGCCAGCAGCAGATTCTGGCCGAAGTGCCTTATTACCACTTTGAAATCTTCGATGTGTCGGGCGCGACCCCTACTGCGGCCGAACAACGCCAACTGGCGCTGCGTGAGCAGATGTCGCATCAGATCCTGCCGGCCGATACCTGGCCGTTGTTTGATATCAAGGCTGTCAGCTACACCAATCGCAAGTTTCGCCTCTGCATCAGTATCGACATCCTGATCGTCGATGCCTGGAGCATGAACATGCTGATCGAGCAGTGGCTGAAACTGTATCGCGACAGCAGCCATGCTTTGCGTCCTTTGCAGTTCTCGTTCCGCGACTATGTGATTGCTGAACATGCGCTGCGGGAAACGCAGTTGTTCAAACAGGCGGAGCAATACTGGTTTGACCGCATCGAATCTATTCCGCCGGCGCCGGCCTTACCGCTGGCGATTTCTCCTGCCGAGCTGAAAAGCGTCAAGTTTGAAAGACGGGTCCATCAGATGCCGAAAGCGCGGTGGGATCTGCTGAAAAAGAAAGCGGTCAGCCATGGTCTGACGCCGACCGGCCTGTTGATCACGGCATTCTCCGAAGTGATGTCGTTGTGGTGCCAATCGGCCCATTTTACGCTGAACCTGACCAACTACAGCCGTCATCCGTTTCACCCGGATGCCGAGTATATCGTCGGTGACTTTACCTCGCTGACGTTGCTGGAAATCAATGTCCGGCCACAGCAATCGTTCCTGCAAAATGCTAAAACGGTGCAGCAGCAGCTGTGGAATGACCTCGATCACCGTTATATCAGCGCTATTCAATTGCTGCGTGAGATGAGCAAAAAGGCCAACAGCCGGGTAGCGATGCCGGTGGTGTTTACCAGTACGCTGGGCGGCCGGGCGCTGGACCATGAACAGGATGCCAGCGAGCTGGGCGAAGAAGTATTTGGTGTCAGCCAGACTTCTCAGGTTTGGTTCGACCATCAGGTGATGGAGTGGCAGGGCAATCTGAAATTCAACTGGGACGTCGTCGCCGCCCTGTTCCCGGCAGGCATGGTCGAGAGCATGTTCCAGGTATATTGCGCCTATTTGGACCGACTGGTCGACGATGCGGCGGCCTGGGCAGAAAAACCGCTGGACAGCCTGTTGCCGGCCAAGGATGCCGATCTGATCAGCCGGATGAACCGGACCCGGTTACCGACAGAGCTGGCTTTGTTGCACCGTAGTTTTATGGATGCAGCCTTGCTGTATCCGCACAACCTGGCAGTGATAGCTCCGGACCGTCAGCTGACTTACCGCGAGTTATGGGATCAGGCGCAGGCGATTGCGATTAGCTTGCGTGAACAGGGAGTTTGTGCCAATAAACTGGTCGGAATTTATCTGGAAAAAGGCTGGCAGCAAGTCGTTGCGGTGATGGCGATCCTGATGGCCGGCGGTGCTTACTTGCCGCTGGATACCAAGCTGCCGGATGAGCGGATTAACTTTATCGTCGAAAACAGCGGCATGCGCTCGGTCGTGACCAGTACGGCGATGCTGGCAACAGTGCCGTCGGCCCTGCGTCATCTGCATATCAATCAGGTTGAACTGATTGCACCGGTCGATGCGATGCTG
>CAZXTH010000116.1:0-8974 GCA_964643585.1 uncultured Pseudoalteromonadaceae bacterium | reverse complement strand
ATTCTAACCGACTGAACTACCGCTCCGCGCAGTGCATGCAGAACTTCATGTGGGTATCCTGCATTGCGGCGGGAATGATACGGATTAGCCTGTAACCCGTCAATACCTTTTTCACCGCTTTTGTTTATTCCTTAATCATCCGGTAATGAAAGATCAAGAATATCATCCATATCGTTGTTTTTTTGTGCTTTTGATGCCGTATCTGATTTCTTTTCTGCTGCCACGGGAGCTGCAACCGTGGACAAAACCGGTTCTTTCTTACGCCAGAACATCAACTCAGTTATTTTCCTGTCCGTCATCACAAACCAAATCGCAAATCCACCGCCGCCCAGAATCAGCAGATTAGCAATAATCACCATAGTCCATGGAAACTGAGCCTGATTTTCTCTGGCTTGTTGTTCAGCTGCAATTTCATTTTGAACCTGAGAAGGTAATTCAGTAATCGCCGGAGCAGGTAATACAAGCGGGTCAACCATAAAACCCGCATCAGGAATATTCAGCATAAACTCACGGCCAGATGTGGTTTCACCAAATACTGATGCCTCCACTACATAGCTGCCATCGCCTTTGTTCTGAATTTTCAGCTGACGGGGTCCACTGTTTTGCTCATTAAGAGAAAAACTTTCAATGTCGCCATCCGGATAACGGATACGTCCTTGCAGCAACACTGAGCTATCTACCACCTTCGGGTCAATCACCGTAAAAGTGACCTGATGCGGACCATCCGCGGTAGTAGCCTGAGCCACATCCGCTTTAACCGGCATCTGATATACCACCACTGGGGCTTGCTCTATCTCACGGGTATAAAGTGGCGTACGCACGACATATTTCGGAATCCACTCTCCGGCAGGAAAATTCAGATAATATTCACCGGTGAAAATACCGTCACGGGCTTTTTCATCGTAACCACGACCATCGTCACGGAACTGCGCAACCTGCACAACGCCCAGGCCAAAGTTATCAAACTCTGGTTTATTGGTGCTGATAAAACGGACATCTAATGTCAGTACATCACGAAAATCACGTACATTGGCCTGTTCTTCACCATTAAGGATACGGGCTGTCACTTTTACCGTTTCACCTACCATCATGGTTTTTGGCAACTCGTCAACTTTCAGCGAAATATCGGTGAGAACCATGATCCGGCTTTCCGGTAATAACCGGCCTACCGCCTGCCACGGGCCAGGCATAGGATCTTTAATCTGAATCAGATCATAAGTATTGGCATCATGCCAACGCAGATTATGCTCTTCAGCATTACTGAAACGTAGTTTTGTACCATCTGGCCTAACCAGAATCACAGATGCCGACCCACGCCGCCGGAAAAACAACAGCGTAATTTCAGACACCTGATCGTCTATACGAAAACGGTTATCCAGTAACGGGATCTGATTCTTCAAAGGTAAATCAGGCAACAGCGCAAAACCACTGTCAGCCAGCACTGATGAATCCGGCTGTCGTTTTTCATCAGCAGCCGCTACAGACTGAGCCTGAATACTGCAACATACCAGAGCCAGCAGCAAACCGGCGATTACTGATCTCGCCACAGGCAGCTACCTCCCTTTTTCATTACCAGATCCAACCGCGACTCATGAGCAGATAATTCCTGCTCTGAGGCTTTAATCACCCGCAACGGGCCATTACGCTTTACACGGGCATGCCCACCTTTACCATCTGAACTCAGCTCAGCATCAGCACTCAGATTCAGGCTGACTTGCCCACCAGTCATCCGTAAATAAACATCAGCCAGAATCTCAGCATCAAGCAAAGCGCCGTGCAATGTACGGTGGCTGTTATTAATATCGTAGCGTCGGCATAACGCATCAAGGTTATTTTTCTGTCCCGGATGCAGCTCACGTGCCATCATAAGTGTATCCAGCCAGGTACAGATATCACGGACCGGTGGCAGATTAGGCCGCAGCAGCGCAAACTCATGGTCAATAAAGCCAATATCAAACATGGCATTATGAATCACCAGCTCTGCGCCTTTAATATAGTCAAAAAACCCCTGAGCTATATCACGAAATTTAGGTTCATGTGCCAGCCGTTCATTAGTAATACCGTGAACCGCTATCGCTTCAGCATCAATAATCCGTTCGGGGTTAATATATACATGGAAGTTATTGCCGGTGAAACGGCGGTTAACCAGCTCAACGCAGCCGATTTCAATAATACGGTGCCCTTCTTTCGGGTTAATACCTGTGGTTTCGGTATCCAGAATAAGTTGTCGTTTTGCCATGTCCGGTTTCGCTTTTCACTGTAATTAGGGTAGATTATACGCCGTTTTACTTTGAGGAAAGGCCTTATGACTAAAACTGTTGCAATCTACACTGACGGCTCCTGTCTGGGTAACCCGGGGCCAGGTGGTTACGGTGCAATACTAACCTACGGCCGTCACCGCAAAGAGCTCAACGGCGGCTATCGTTTAACCACCAACAACCGCATGGAATTACTAGCCGCTATCGTTGCTCTGGAGTCT
Organism: uncultured Pseudoalteromonadaceae bacterium; assembly: GCA_964643585.1. Classification (GTDB taxonomy): domain Bacteria; phylum Pseudomonadota; class Gammaproteobacteria; order Enterobacterales; family Alteromonadaceae; genus Alishewanella. Next base: position 6,495 of record CAZXTH010000116.1, on the reverse strand, counting down.
CTTAAACAGCCCTGTGAAGTTGATTTAACTACCGACAGCCAGTATGTACGGCTGGGTATTACGCAGTGGCTGGCAGGCTGGAAACGCAATAACTGGAAAACCAGCCAGAAAGAACCGGTAAAGAATCAGGATTTATGGCAACGGCTGGATAAAGCATGTCAACAGCATAAAATCTGCTGGCACTGGGTTAAAGGCCATGCAGGGCATCCAGAAAATGAACGCTGTGATCAACTGGCCAGGGAAGCTGCCAGCAATAAGCCGACAGCTGTCGATAAAGAATTCGAATCTACTCAGAAGCCTTAGCAGCTTCTGTCAGCAAAGATTCCAGCTCAGCAATAAACTTTTTATCATCCGGCTTGGTGCGGCTACCAAAATGCACCACTTTCTGCTCATCAGCACTGACCAGGTACTTATTAAAGTTCCATGACGGAGCTTCACCGGTTTTAGCAATCAGCGCTTTAAATACCGGATTAGCTTTAGCTCCGCGTACTGATGTAGAAGAAAACATCGGAAACTCAACCCCATAGGTCAGATAACACACTTCCGCAGTTTTTTCGGCGTCATCGTATTCCTGAGCAAAATCGTCTGACGGAAAGCCCAGTACGACCAACCCTTTATCCCGGTATTTCTGGTACAGTGCCTCCAGCCCCTCAAATTGAGGTGTAAAACCACATTTACTCGCGGTATTCACAATCAGCAGTGTTTTACCTTTGAAATTCTCACACAAATCTACCGACTCTCTGGTCCGTAGCTGTTGCATAGAATTCCCCAGAATTTCACCACACTGATTTGCCGCCACTGAAGCAGTTATTCCCGTCAGAAACAGCCCCAGAAACATTATTCTGATACGCATAGTTAACCCCTGTAATGGTATGAGCATTGAGTATATCAATAATACTGCACAGGCAAAGAAAGAGATCAGCAGGATAAAAATATCACAGCTAAAATTCTGATGTAATTTAATGCCGTTAAGCTATTATCCGCTGCAGGTATAGAGCTGACACCACAGGCGTGTTGACAAGGTGTAATGGTAATGCGTATTTGTTTTCTGATGTATCCGTGGGAACGGGTTTACCCCGAAGGTGACAGCACCATCCGTCTTATTCATGAGGCTGCCAGTCGTGGTCATACGGTGGCAATAACCCATGCTACCAGCCTGACAGTGCGGGATAGCATTGCCCAGGCGTTCTGCAAAGTCTTTGTGAAAGGCCAGAAAATCAGCAGCAATATTGTCAGTTTTTACCGCCATGCGCAGTTTAGCCAGCAAAAACTGCCTCTTTCTGCTTTTGATGCTATTGTCGTTCGCCTGAGCCCGCCACTGGACCCGATAGTGTTAAACTTTCTGGATTCGGTACGCGAAGATACATTTATCATGAATGATCTGGATGGGATCCGTATCGCCAATAACAAAATGTACACCGCCTCACTGCATGAAGCCGCTGCAGGTTTTATCCCGGTTACCCATGTTTCAAAAAATAAAGATTATCTGGCACGGGTACTGGCCGAATCGCCATCAGATAAAATGATTCTGAAACCGCTAAATGGCCATGGCGGTAAAGGCATTATTCTGTTGGAAAAATCAGCCTGGCAAAGCGCCCGCTCTTTGCTGGATTTTTATATAGGCGACGGTGAACACAGCAATTACGTTATTCTGCAGGAATATGTGGAAGGGGCAGAACAAGGCGATGTCCGGATTCTGATGCTTAATGGCAAACCCATCGGCGCCATGAGGCGTGTTCCACCAGCCAACGATGTGCGTTCTAATATTCACGCTGGTGGCAGCGTAATGAAATATCAGCTTACGGAGCAAGACAAACAACTGTGCAAACTTATCGGGCCGTATCTGGTGCGTGACGGGCTGTTTTTCGCCGGAATCGATATCATCAACGGCAAATTGATTGAAGTAAATGTAATGAGTCCCGGCGGTATTGCGCGGATAAACCGGCTGAACAAAGTCAGGTTGCAACAAAAAGTACTGGATTTTATTGAGCAGGTTGTAACAGATAAGGCCATACTATCACCACGTAAGCAACAATTCCGGCAACTTTTGGCCAGTGCGGAACTGCCGGCAGCAGATCAGAAAAATCTTTTATCGTAAAATAAAAAATAATTCGCTGTTTTTACATCGCAATTCTCGGTAAATAGGCAAAAAAACTGAGGTAGTGCTTATGTCAGAAGTGGAAAGCAATGAATTTGAGCTGGATGAAGTAACAGAAGAAATCGGTTCTCCCCAGGATGAACCGGATGTTAAAGACAGCCGCAGCAAGCAAAAATATGAAGCCAGGCGGCGGATTGATGATCTGCTGGAAGAAAAACGGCTTAGGAAACTACTAAAAGATGAGTGGGATCTGGACGACCAGGACGAAGATTAATCTTAGAACCTGTTTACGATCAGCTGCACTTTGGTTCTGCGATGTTAAAAACAGGCTTAAAATGCTCATTTACTGCATGTAAACTGCGCTTTCTCGCCTGTTTTTGTCTGGCATAACCTTCGTTCGCAAGATCGTAAACACGCTCTTATTAACCAGCCTTGAACGCTGAATAAGCCGGCAAAGCCTGGGCCCTGCCGCTATTGCCATTTAAATTAAGGCAGAGCAACTTCAAAAGTAAAGGTTACTGATTCACGGATCTTATCTGCCAGCTCAGTTGCTTCATCTGTAGAATAAGACGCTTCAATCAGATAACGGCCCGCAACTTCAGGCGTAAATGTAAAGCTGCCATCTTTGCCGGTAGTGAAATCGACGCGGCCCGCCTCATTACGATACAGCTCGCCGTCAAAAGACAATGTGCCCTTCACACCCTGCTGTGGCTTACCATTCAGGTTAAATACCAGCGTTATCGCCTCTTCAGCAACAAAATCTGCCGGATGAACTTTACCGCCGATTTCCAGACCTTCACCACGTACTTTTACAACCGTATCTGTCGGCTTGTTTACCGTAACATAAGCATAAGTACGGCTACGGTTCTGCATTGTTTCGACATTAGTAGCACCGGCTGGCAACTGGCTCTGGCGCTCTTTCTTGTTTGCCATAATACGCTTACGCTCGCCATCGACTTCATAAACAGTAAAGAAACGCAGCGGGTTTGCCTGTTCAATCCGGTAAGTACCATCACCGCCCAGTTTGATATCAGCCATAGATTTACGCTTACCCTGGTACACATCAGTAACTTTCTGCGAAGAACCATCTGGCAGGTGAACAACCAGATTACCCAGACCGATACCTTTATCCGGAACAAATGTCATATTGGCAGCAGAAGCATCAACAGCTATCCAGCTGTTCTCTTTTGACAAAACATAATGGCTCGGAATCAGCCACAGTGTATGAGCACTCGCAGCGCTGCTCAGCAGCAGTGTGGTAAATAAAGCAGCAATTTTCTTCATTATTGTTTCTCCCTTAGCTTAAATCGGTCAGTTGATCGTCAGGGTCAGTGCGCCCAGTTCAGTTTCAGCCGGAGCCTGTAATTGCTGGCCTTTACCCGGTAATACAAAATCCTGCTTCTGCAGGCTGCGCCCGCCCTGTTCACGGGCAGCCTCAACCAGCAATGTATAAGTTCCTGCTGGCAAAACATTCCCTTTATCATCTTTGCCATCCCAGCTCAGGGTATAAGAACCTGGCTTACGAGTGGCACCGGTCATAGCATCCACCAATTGCGGGTTGCTACGTCCAATCTTGCGCCAGAAACGACGTAAGTCTTTCAGCCAGTCTGGCTTTTCCTGCCAGATGGTAATCAGTTTCACCGGCTGCTGTTGCTCATTTTCAATCCACACCGCCACATAAGGCCGGTGGTACTGACTGGTTTCAATCACCGGAATTTCCAGCTGAATTTCAGCCGGAGCAGCCTGGGCGCGTTCAGTCAGCAGCAAAGCTGCCAGACAACAGGTGCTAATCAGAAGCCTTTTCATATTTCCCTCATGTTTCAGTGCAAAGAAAAGATATAAGCAAAAATGGTCAGTAAAATACCAAGCAAAGCAAAACTGTTTCCGGCACTGCGACGGGAATTCTGGCGCAGCATCAGGTAAAATCCGGTAATAGCAAAAATAATACAGGCAATGGCAGTAAGATCGATCAGCAGAATCCAGCTGCCACCAGCATGCCGCCCTTTATGCAAATCGTTCAGTAATGCCAGATAACCATTGAATTCTTCCTCCAGTTCAATGGTAGATTCATTGAAATCTACAATGGCACTGGCATAACCAGCAGGGCGTTTAAAATCAAGCTCAATCAGCCCTTCTTCCGCTTCAATCCGGTAACTGAATACTGAGGCTTTAACCTGATGCTGCTGCCGCAGCCACTGATACAAGTCTTCAGCAATTTTCTGCTGCTGATTTGCCTGTTCAGGCAATTCACTGTGATGAAAATGTTCTGGCAGTTCAATTGTCAGCTGGCGGCTTTGCTTGCCAGCCTGGCTTTGTAGTAAATCAGGGTGATTCAGAGTAATGCCCGTAACGGCAAAGAACAGTAACAGCACCAGCACCAGCATAGAGCTGTAGCTGTGCAGCAGACGCATAAATTTACCAAATGCAGGGCTTTGCCAGAAATTCATTGTTATTCAAGTTAACCGTATTAATCGCCGGCTATACTACTGATAACAATTCTTATTTTCAATAAAATTTACATTTAAGATTTTCTTAAAAATCTATAAAGAAAACCTTAATTATTGAGAATGTAGAAGTGCCGGGAGAGATTCCCGGCCAATAAAACGGAAAAGAGTCTGTAGCAGTTTAATAGCGGGCAAGAAACTCAGCACGTGTTCTGGCATCTTCTTTAAAAATACCACCCAGTGCCGTAGTCTGAGTTTTGGAATTCATATCCATTACCCCACGAGATTTGACGCAATAATGGATGGCCTCCATCGTTACAGCAACATTATCTGTCTCTAATAATGTCTGAAGCGCAATCAGAACCTGCTCAGTCAGTCGCTCCTGCACCTGCGGACGCTGAGCAAAGAACCGTACAATACGGTTAATTTTTGACAAGCCGATTATCCGGCCAGCCGGGATATAAGCAACCGTCGCACTGCCATCAATCGTCACAAAATGATGTTCGCAGGTACTGGTGAAGCTGATATCTTTCACCTTTACCATTTCCTGCACCTGCATTTTATTTTCAATCAGCGTGATTTTAGGAAAATTAGCATAATTGAGGCCGCCAAAAATCTCGTCCACATACATTTTAGCTATCCGGTGTGGCGTTTCGCAGAGGCTGTCATCTTTCAAATCCAGTCCCAGCGTACTGACCACTTCAGCTATCAGGCTATTAATCTTCTGATATTTCTGATCGCGGGATAAGCCATTATCCTGCATAGGTGTCTCTAGACCAGCGGCCTCCAGCGCACGGCGAACACTGATCGCTTCTTCTGATAACATATGTATTTCCGACTCAACTCATGCCAGCTACGCCATCAGCAGTCACCGGCATTTTTACCTGACGTTTACTCATTATCGCAGTTAATTTATTGCTAAGCGTTAGCTGAGCTTATGACTACTGCGCTTTTTGTTACTGGTAGTGTTTATTACTGCACCCGTACCAGTGCAGCCAGTAAATCACGTGGCTCAACTTCCGGTCCGTTCAGTTCCTGGTCCCAGTTAGTACCAATTAACACACCATCGTCGTACATTTCTTTCAACCAGCCTTCACAGAACACATCCAGCGGAATCGCTTCCGGTTTGTAATTCTGCCATTCATCTGAACAATGAAGCTGAGCATCAGCTTTATCAGACCAGAATGGCATAACATCTGTTTCTTCATATTCAACTGATTCTACAACCAGCAAATCTTCGCCATCAGCCAATGCCCAGACCACACCTTTGGTCTTTGCTTCTTCAATAAATTTCTGAAATGCCGGATCATGTTCAAACTCAGCCATAATGCACCCTGTCTGGAAATTGTGACAATAACTGCTATTAGAACAGAAAGTACCCGGTAAAAGCGAGTTTTATTGCAATCTGCCAACTCGCTCTTCCCTGCCACGGCTTTTATTGTGGTCTGAAAATAACGTACAATTTACCGCACATCAGGACAAAGGAAACGAAACATAACATGGCGCAATATATTTACTCGATGTACCGGGTTTCCAAAGTAGTGCCTCCCAAGCGCACTATTCTGAAAGACATCTCTTTGTCTTTCTTCCCCGGTGCAAAAATCGGTGTACTGGGCCTTAACGGCGCAGGTAAATCGACCTTACTGCGGATTATGGCAGGTGTAGACAAAGACTTTGAAGGTGAAGCCCGCCCGCTGGCTGGTACTAAAATTGGTTACCTGCCACAAGAGCCGGAACTCGATCAGACCAAAACCGTGCGTGAAATTGTGGAAGAAGCAGTTTCAGATGTAACCAGAGCGCTGACCCGGCTGGATGAAGTCTATGCCGCATATGCAGACGAAAATGCTGATTTTGATGCGCTGGCCCGTGAACAGGGTGAACTGGAAGCTCTGATTCAGGCAAAAGATGGCCATAACCTCGACAATACGCTGGAACGTGCAGCCGATGCGCTGC
>CAZXTH010000115.1:7632-8999 GCA_964643585.1 uncultured Pseudoalteromonadaceae bacterium | reverse complement strand
TTTTCAAACAGGATTTTGTTACGTGCCTGCTCCGGGCGGCCAAAGTTAACTTCGTTGACTTTCAGCAGTGCGAAATAGCGCTCACCCTCTTTCGGTGGACGGATTAAACCCGAAATACTGTCGCCGGTACGCAGGTTGAAACGACGAATCTGACTTGGAGAAACATAGATGTCGTCAGGGCCGGCCAGATAAGAACTGTCAGAGGAACGCAGGAAACCAAAACCGTCCTGCAGAATTTCCAGTACACCGTCGCCGTAGATTTCTTCACCGTTTTTTGCGTGGGATTTCAGAATGGCAAAAATAATGTCCTGCTTACGCAGACGGGCCATGTTTTCCAGGCCCATAGATTCAGATAAATCAACCAGCTCGTTAATCGGCTTCAGTTTTAGTTCTGTTAAATGCATATTTGATGGGTTCTTGTTTGATAAAACGGGTAAGTGCTTATCAGTTCGATAAAAGTAAGATTTGGAAGTTTAGGTTTATTCGACGGACAAGCGTGGTTTAGAACGTTTGAGTGTTTACACAATAGCAGGAGATATCTGGTACGTCTACCCTGCAGCAGTAAAAGGCGTATAAAAATACGCCTTTTTGCGGTGAATTGTTCAGATGTGGCTGTCCAGGAACTCTTTCAGCTGAGTTTTTGACAGTGCGCCAACTTTAGTGGCTGCAACCTGGCCGTTTTTAAACAGTAATAGCGTTGGGATGCCACGGATACCGAACTTTGGCGGCGTGTTCGGGTTGTGGTCGATATTCAGTTTAGCCACGGTAACTTTACCGGCGTATTCTTTGGAAACGTCTTCCAGGATTGGGGCAATCATTTTACAAGGACCACACCATTCTGCCCAGAAATCCAGTAATACCGGGGTTGGGGATTTCAGTACGTCGGTTTCGAAGCTGTCGTCAGAAACCTGCAGAATTTGTTCACTCATCTGTATCTCCGCTTTTATATGCAGTGCAACTGCAAAAATGTGTTATCAATTTAAACGCGCCTGTTCCTTATTGCAAGCGTAACGGTTATGCTAGGCGGGTATGAATAAAACACACTTAACTTCGCATAAATTTGCCGATTTCGCATTGGCACCACAGGTTCTTGACGCTTTAACAGCGCAAGGTTTCAGCTATTGTACGCCAATTCAGGCTCAGTGCCTGCCACTGGCTCTGACCGGAAAAGATATTGCTGGTCAGGCCCAGACCGGTACCGGTAAAACTCTGGCATTCTTAACCGCAACTTTTCACCATTTGCTGACACATGAACCTCGCGGTTCAGGGCAGCCTCGCGCTATTATTATGGCACCTACGCGGGAACTGGCGGTCCAGATTCACCATGATGCCCGTGCATTGGCTGAAAAGTCAGGTTTGCGTCTAGG
>CAZXTH010000115.1:7168-7622 GCA_964643585.1 uncultured Pseudoalteromonadaceae bacterium | reverse complement strand
GGTGAGGGTTACGATTCTCAACGCCAGCTGCTGGAAAAAGGCGTAGATATTCTAATTGGTACTACTGGCCGGTTGATAGATTACCTGAAGCAGGATTTGTATAACCTGTCGCAAATACAGGTTGTGGTACTGGATGAAGCTGACCGGATGTTCGATCTGGGCTTTATCAAAGATATCCGGTTCCTGTTTAACCGCATGCCTCCTGCGACAGAACGCCTGAGTCTGCTGTTTTCAGCTACCTTATCTTATAAAGTGCAGGAACTGGCTTTTGAAAAGATGAACCAACCGGTGCATATCCATGTAGCGCCGGATGAAATGACCGGTAGCCGGATCAGTGAAGAACTGTTCTATCCGTCTGACGAGCATAAAATGCCGTTGTTGCTGACGCTGATGGAAGAAGAATGGCCGGATAAAGCCATCGTGTTTGCGAATACCAAACACAGTTGTGAAGATA
>CAZXTH010000115.1:0-7158 GCA_964643585.1 uncultured Pseudoalteromonadaceae bacterium | reverse complement strand
GGTCATCGGGTTGGACTGCTGACAGGTGATGTTATCCAGAAAAGACGGTTACGTATTCTGGAAGAGTTTACCAAAGGCAATCTGGATATTCTGGTTGCAACTGATGTTGCAGCCCGCGGCCTGCATATTCCTAAAGTCAGCCATGTATTCAACTTTGATTTGCCGGATGACTGTGAAGATTATGTGCATCGTATTGGCCGTACCGGCCGGGCAGGGGAAAGCGGCAAAGCCATCAGCTTCGCCTGCGAGCGGTATGCGCTTAATCTGACAGCGATTGAAGACTACATCCGGCATTCCATTCCGGTAACCCAGTACGATGCTACGGCATTGCTGGATGACCTGACACCTCCGAAGCCGAGGGTGCGTCGTCGCCAGGGGCAGGCCCGTTCAGGACGTAACAGTAGTGGACAAAACCCTAATGGCGCAAGAAAGCCTCGCAACCGCACTCGTTAATCCGGCTGATGCCACTATAACCCAATCACCGCACAGAGATATCTATGCGGTGATTGATCTTGGTTCAAACAGTTTTCATATGCTGATGGTTAAAGTTGTCGGCGGCTCGGTTCAGGTTATTGGCCGGGTTAAGCGCAAAGTGCGGCTGGCTTCCGGGCTGAATGAAAATCTGGTACTAAGCCGCAAGGCAATGAAACGTGGCTGGGAATGTCTGGCACTATTCGCTGAACGCCTACAGGATATCCCTTCAGAAAACATCCGGATTGTCGGAACCGCAACTTTGCGGCTGGCGCATAACGTTAAAACCTTCCTGAAAGAAGCAGAAGCCATTCTGGGCCAGAAAATCACTGTAATCAGTGGTCAAGATGAAGCCCGAATTATTTATCTTGGCGTTGCTCATACATCTAACTCTGATAATAACCGGCTGGTTATCGATATTGGCGGAGCCAGTACTGAAATTGTTATTGGCCGGGGTTTTACACCGTTGCTTCTGTCTAGCCTGAATATGGGCTGTGTTACTTATCTTGAACGCTATTTCAGTGATAACCAGCTTAGCGAGCATAATTTTGCTCAGGCTATTGCAGCGGCAGAGCAGGAAGTCCTCAGTATTTCCCAGCAGTATCTGGCAGAAAGCTGGCAATTTGCCGTTGGTGCGTCGGGCACTGTGCAGGCAATGCAGGAAATTCTGGTGGCTCAGGGTAAAGATGAAGTGATTACACTGGGCAAGCTGGAAGATATTATGCAGCAGGCCCAACTATGTGCTGATGTTTCCCAACTGAATATTACCGGTCTGGCACAGGAGCGTAAGCAAGTATTTCCATCCGGGCTGGCCATTCTGATTGCGCTGTTCCGGGTACTGAAAATTAATGGTATGACACTGTCTGGAGGCGCGCTGCGTGAAGGCGTGTTGTACAGTATGCTGCCACAGCTGCAGCATACTAATGTACGCAATCGGACTGTAACCAGTTTGATGGTGCGGTATTTTATTGATCAGCAGCACGCTACCCGGGTTGCTGATATGGCGCTTGAGCTTGCCCGGCAATTGCAGCCGGTCTGGGATCTGAATAAGTTTGAAGGCACAGATATGCTGCGTTCTGGCGCAATGCTGCATGAGCTGGGGCTGTTGATTGAATATAAAAATCACCATCATCATGGTGCTTATATTATTAACCATTCAGATTTGCCGGGATTCACCCGTGCCCAACAGCAATTGGTGATGGCTCTGGTCTATAACCACAGGGCAGATATCAGCCGTGAAATTATTGCCCGACAAACGATGACCTCTGTACTGTTGACAGTGAGGCTAACCCGTATTTTACGGTTGGCGGTTATTTTGTCGATGCGGCGTCGCAATGAAGTTCAGCCTCAGGTGATTATTAGTGCAGCTACTGAAACACTAACGTTGCAAATGCCGGAGGGCTGGCAGGAACAACATCCACTGATGAAGGCTGAATTGGAACAAGAAATGCTCTACCAGCAGCTGGCAGGCTGGAAGCTGGTGATAAGGTAGGTTGTATGGCAGGGATACAGGAGCTGTCTTTATTTATTTTTTCTTGCCTGTTGCTAAATATTACTCCCGGGCCTGACTCATTGTTAGTTATGACCAGAACAGCAGCCCAGGGCTGGCGTGCCGGTACAGTTGCTGCTCTGGGTATTGGCAGCGGTGTTATGGTACATATTCTTGCTGCTGCGTTGGGATTGTCCGCATTGCTTGCTACATCTGCTATGGCCTTTACGGTTGTTAAAGTTATCGGTGTTGTTTACCTGATATATCTGGGGTTAAGTATGTTGCTCAGGAAAAAACGCCCGGTAAGTGAACAGACGGCTGTTATCGCAGCAATTCCGTTATCTTACTGGAACGTTTTTCTGCAGGGCTTTCTGACTAATGTTCTCAACCCGAAAGTCGCATTGTTCTTTGTTGCATTTGTGCCGCAATTTATAGTGACTGGCTCTACTGATAAGGCATGGTCTTTTATTATTCTGGGCTGCATTTTTAACCTAAGTGGTATGGCCTGGTGCTTCATCTTAGTTGCAGTGACGTCTTTTGCCAGCAAAAGAACAGCTGTCAGCCGCACGGTAACTTACTGGCTGGAGAAAGGTATCGGTGCGTTGTTTGTGGGTTTTGGGATTAAACTGGCGCTTAGTGCCAGAAGCTAAACTGGCCAGCAAGTCAGTTGTCTGTCAGAACAGAAATGATGTGCCTGGCCTGTTACCGGATCGGTAAAGGAGAGTGTTCTGGCCAATAGCTGCAATGGTTTATCAAACTGTGGTGGCTGCTTGGGTAACAGGGCTGGATAGTATTTATCGTGCAGAATCGGCATCCCCAGACTCAGCATATGTAATCGCAGCTGATGTGTCTTCCCGGTGTAGGGTTGTAATTCAAACAATCCGGTCGTTCCGCGCCGCTCAATCAGTGTAATGTCTGAACAGGCGTTAACCTCTTTATCCTGCTGCTGCATCATAATGAAAGCGGGTTTGCTTTTTCTTATATGGTTTTCTATATGCCACCTGTGGGGCAACTCAGTGTTTAGGTAGTCAGGTATTAAATGGGCAACTGCCTGATAACACTTTTGAATTTGTCCTGCAGAAAATAATTCATAGTAAGCAGGCCGGCTTTGCGGGTTTACAGAAAAAAGCACCAATCCGGCGGTTTCCCTATCCAGCCGGTGCACGGCTGCAATATCTTCCAGTTGAGTGTCATGCCTTATACGTTCGAGCAGGCATTCATTAACGTATTCTCCTCCGGGTGTTACCGGCAGGTAGTGAGGCTTACAGGCAATCAGTATATGATCATCCTGATAAAGGATATGGTGAGCTTCAGGGATATGTGGTTCAGCAGAAACTTCCCGGTAATAACACAGCCGTTTTCCCACAGCATAAGGCGTTTCCGGCGTTATTGCCTGCCCCTGGTACCAGTGAACTTTTCCGTTACTGATGCGACTTTTCCATATTTCTTCCGGAATAAACGGGAATTGCACGCACAAAAACTGTAACACAGTTTGCCAGCCCTGATTAGGTGGCAAGGTAATTTCTGATGCACGCTTGGCTATGGACATTGTTACTCCTGAGCAAAGGGGTATTCTAGCAGCTATAAATCTGGCAGGCTCTTCTCAATTGCAGAATCTGTGCTTATGATGCTGCGGACGTCAGCTGGTCTTAACGGTGAAAAAATAATATGAGCAATGAGAATCCGATAGTTACTGATAGTTATCGTCATGTTATTACTCAGGAATATGCCAGAGTTAGTCGGTTTTTTATTAATAACCCGGCTATGGTGCTGACTTTGCTGTATGTTTTCACCAGTATACTTGGCCTGTCTTATACCATTTTACTGTTTAACCACTTCGATATTACTATTCTCAGCCACCTCGAGATAGCCGATTTCCTGCTGACAGCATTACTACAGCCAATGGTGTTTTTGTATAGTTTTGTACTGTGCATTATTTACTGGTTGTCGCATAGAGCTGATTTTTATCTGCGAAAGAAAAGCTCGCTTTATACAAAGATCTCGGAATGGTCTACCCGACCCATTACTATGATGAATCCGTTAGCATTTTTTATTATCAGTTCACTACCATTAGTGTTACTGGTTATTTCAGCTACGGCTGAAAAGTCTTATAAAGATTTTATTGCCGGAAATAGCCAGCGGTTCAGTGTGCAGACCATTTATGATATTCCGGTACAGGAAAGGCAAGCCCGGCGGCTGGATAATGTCAGTATTCTGGCTGATACAACAAAATATCTGTGGTTATACAGCCCGGAACATAAAACCGTATATTCTTTGCCGCATAATAATATTGCCTTGGTGACACCGTCTGCGATTGCACAAATTAAGAAGCCTGAACCACTACCGGCAGATATACCAGAGCCGGTAGTGACTCAATAGTGTCGGCTTGGTATGGCAGGCACTAAAGAAGCGTATTGTTTTGCAATATAGCGCGGGTAGGTAACAGGATAAAACTGTCATCCTGTTACCCTGGGATTATTTATTTCTGCAGTAATACTGCGGCTTTTTTGGCAAAGTACGTCAGAATGCCATCTGCTCCAGCGCGTTTAAAGGCCAGCAGCGATTCCATGATAATAGCATCTTCGGCCAGCCAGCCATTCTGGATGGCGGCCATATGCATGGCATATTCACCGCTCACCTGATACGCAAAGGTTGGCACGCCAAACTCGTCTTTTACCCGGCGGACAATATCTAAATACGGCATGCCCGGCTTCACCATCACCATATCGGCGCCTTCTTCAATATCCAACGCTACTTCTCGTAAGGCTTCATTACTGTTAGCAGGATCCATCTGGTAGTTCTTTTTGTTACCACCTTTGAGGTTGGCTGCGGAACCAACGGCATCGCGAAACGGGCCATAGTAAGCAGACGCATATTTGGCTGAATAAGCCATAATCTGGGTATTTACAAAACCAGCATCTTCCAGTGCTTCACGGATAGCGTCAATCCGTCCATCCATCATGTCGGAGGGCGCAACAATATCTGCTCCGGCTTCAGCGTGTGACAATGCCTGTTTAACCAGTACTCCAGTGGTAATATCGTTCAGTACATAACCTTCGTCGTCGATAATGCCATCCTGCCCGTGTGTGGTGAATGGATCTAATGCCACATCGGTAATAATACCCAACTCAGGTACGGCTGCTTTTAAAGCCCGTACTGTACGCTGTACTAAGCCATCAGAATTAAATGCTTCTTCTGCCTGAAGACTCTTTTGTCCGGCGCCAATTACCGGAAATAAGGCGATGGCCGGTATACCTAAGGCAACCAGCTCTTTAGCTTCTTCAATCAACAGATCTACCGATAACCGCTCAATGCCGGGCATAGAAGTAATGGCCTGACGCTGATTTTTTCCTTCCAGTACAAAGACCGGATAGATTAAATCGTCTGCACTTAACCGGTGCTCTGCAACCAGCCGGCGCGAGAAGTCATGCTTACGGATACGGCGCATGCGGGTAGCTGGAAAGAAACTGTTAGAGGACATGGTTTGCTCCTGAATGAACCGGCTCATTGTCCGGATACGTTTTGACTTTATTGCGGCCTGCTGCTTTTGCTTCGTATAAAGCCTGATCGGCTCTGGCAATATACAGCTGACTATCATAGTGTTCATCAGCAGTAATTGCGGCATAGCAGCCAATACTGGCATGAACCTGTAAATGAGGTTGTTGCGGTAGCAGTGTGGTCTGTGCTAAATCCTGCCGAATTTGTTCAGCCAGACTGTAAGCACCTTGAATATCTGTATTTGGCAGTATGATGGCAAACTCTTCGCCACCGTAGCGGCACAGCTTTTCTGTACCACGCTTCAGGTGCTGACTGATCCGGTCGGCGGCGGCCCGGATTACCTGATCTCCGGTCAGATGGCCGTAGTTATCATTAATCTGTTTAAAGTGGTCAAGATCAAGGAGTAAGAGTGCCAGCGGCCGGTGCTCGCGGCGGCTGCGGCGTAGTTCTGCTTGTAGGGTGGTATCGAAAAATAACCGATTGAAGATACCTGACAGGCTGTCCAGCATGGTTTGCTGTTTTAGCTGTTGATTCGTTTCTGCCAGTTCATTAAGCGTGATCTGTAGCTCGAAGTTGTGCTGTTGCAGGTGATTTTCCAGTTCACTGACATGCTGTTGCCAGCGCTGACGCTGCAAATACCATAGTATTGCAGCCACTAACAAACCGCAAAGTAAGCCAGCCAGATACCAGACTGCAGCGCTCATCATTGACTCCTGTCGGAATGAAACAATCGTATGCTGTTTGAAAACGTTTGTTCAGATAACTGCTGCAGGCTGATCTGCCTCAACCGGGCAACAGTTTCTGCCACTGCCGGCAAAAAGGCAGGCTCATTACGGCGGCTGGCTGGTTTGTGGTGCATAGTTCTGGGTAACAGGTAAGGGGCATCAGTTTCCAGCAATAAACGGTCTGCCGGGATATAAGGTACTGCCTGTTGCAGTGCTTGTCCCCTGCGTTCGTCACATACCCAGCCGGTAATGCCGATATAGAGGCCAAGGTCCAGGTAGGCTTTTAACTGAACATGATCACCGGTAAAACAATGCACAACACCACGGCTGATGCTGTGCTCTTTCAGGATAGCCAGTTGTGTATCAAAAGCATCACGCTCATGCAGGTAAACCGGTTTTTCAAGTTGCCTGGCAATGAGTAATTGCTCGTTGAATATGCTAATTTGCTGAGGCCTGGGTGAGAAATCACGATTAAAATCCAGGCCACATTCACCGATAGCGACGACCTGCGGCGCTGTTGCAAGCTGTTTAAGCTGTTGCTGCCAGCTATCGGGGACACCCGCAGCCTGATGCGGGTGAATACCAGCAGTAGTAAAGCATTCAGTGTGTTGTATGCACCAGTCCAGATTGAGAGCGCTTTCATGCAGATCACTGCCAATCAGCAATAAATGCTGGACTCCCTGAGTTTTTGCCCGGCTGCTGAGTTCAGCCCGGTCAGCATCAAACTGTTTGCTGAACAGATTGACGCCGATATCGAACCAATGCGGTGTCATTACTGCTCGCGGCGAACCCTTATGGTGCGGTTGTTATTATCATTGCCCAGAAAGAATGAGTTAAGCGCACCCCGTTTCAGGTAGTGGCTTTCACCGACAGCAATTTTGTAATACTCAGTACCATTCTGGCGCCAGCGCTGACCATTATCAAACTCAACGATTAATTCTTTACGTGGTGAATAAGAAACTGTTTTTACAGTGG